>JAFTUZ010000023.1 GCA_017466005.1 Clostridia bacterium
AAGATATGCAAAAAGAAAAAGCCGAAAAAGCAAAACAACAAGCCGAACAAGGGCAAGCAGTGGTAGATGCAATAAAAGCACAAGCCGAAGCAAAACAAAACCAAGAAGCAAATGATGCAAATAACAAAAATAGCAAAAACCCAACAAGTGATGGTGCTTCTGGTAATGGCGACTTTATGTAATAGTTACATAAATATTACAAATTAATTAAAAGCATAGGAAAAACCTATGTTTTTTATTTTTGTGTAAATATTTTGGTAATATTAAACTAGTTAGTTTTGTTTAAATTTTAAAAACCTATTTTTAAATTTTATATATTAAAGTAAAATTGCATAATTTTGTTAGATAGTTAAGGGGCTAATTTTAAATTATGGGTTGACATAAAAAACAAAATGTGGTATTATTAACTTGTTATCCGCGTGGAAAAGGCTTTTTAAAAACTTTACTATAAAGTGCCTTTGTTCAGCGAGATTGGAGAGAGGAGGGAATAAACTGATGTATGCTATTATAAAAACTGGCGGAAAACAATACAAAGTTCAAGAAGGCGATGTTATCACTGTTGAAAAACTTGATGTAGAAGTTGGTAATAAAGTTGGCTTTGATGCTTTATTGTTTAGTGATGGTAAAACTGTTACAGTTGGTAAACCAATAGTTCCTGGCATTCGTGTTCTTACCGAAGTTGTAGAACACGGTAAAGGCGACAAATTACAAATTGCTGTTTACAAAAAAATGAACGGACATCACCGTGCACAAGGTCATCGTCAACCTTACACAAAACTTAAAGTTACTTCTATTAAATAGTTAGGAGTTATTGTTTTGACAAAAATTTTAGTTATTAAAACAAACGATAGGTTTGAAAAAATTATCTGCGAAGGACACACAGGCTATGGTGTGCAAGGTGAAGATATTGTTTGCAGTGCTGTTTCTAGCATTGTTCAAACAGCCGCTTTGGGTATGCTTACTGTTGCTGCCGCACCTGTTAGTGTTATTCGTGATGATGAAAAAGCTTATTTTGAAATAGTTATTCCAGGCAATTTATCGCAAGATGTTATGCATGATGTGCAAGTTATATTTGGCACAATGTTGTGTGGTATTAGCGATTTGGCTGAAGAATACAGTGATTTTATTGAATTGGAGGTTCAAAATGTTTATTAACATTCAACTGTTCGCCCACAAGAAAGGACAGGGTAGCAGTAAGAACGGCCGTGATAGTGAATCTAAACGTTTAGGTGTTAAACGTAGTGATGGAACTTTTGTTAAAGCAGGAGAAATTCTTGTTCGTCAACGCGGAACCGCTTACCACCCAGGCACAAATGTTGGGCTTGGTCGTGACCACACTTTGTATGCGTTAATTTCTGGTGTTGTTAAATTTGAACGCACTAAAGAAAACAAAAGACGTGTTAGTGTTTACGCCGAAGAAAAATAATATTAAAACCACAAAAATTTGTGGTTTTTTTATTTTGCCAATTTTTAGTTAAAGTGTTTAAATGTTTGTATTTTTAATGCTTTTGTGTTAAAATATTTAAGAAAATTATAAAGAGAGAGTTATGGAATACGAAATAACAAAAGATGAAATTATAGTTAAAAATGCCACAACATTCAATCCAAAAGCCACTTTAGAAAGCGGGCAAATGTTTAGATTTGAGTGCAAAAACGATATTTATTCTGTTTTTGCTGGGGCAGAATTTGCTAAAATAATACAAGAAAGCCCAGAAAATTATAGAATTATTACACAAAATCCTAAATTTTTTGTAAATTATTTTGACTTTAACACCGATTATGATATAATACAAAAAGAACTTTCTAAGTTCGATGCAGTAAAACCTGCGTTGCAATTTGCCAAAGGGGTTAGGATTTTAAAGCAAGATATTTTTGAAACTTTGGTTTGTTTTATAATTTCTGCAAATAATAATATTAAGCGAATTAAAAAAAGTGTTGGATTAATTTGTGAAAATTTTGGAACAAAAACCAGCTGGGGCTATGCTTTTCCAACTCCACAGCAATTAAAGCGGGCAACCGAAAGTGATTTTGTTAAATTTGGGCTAGGTTATCGCGCACCTTATATGGTAGATACAGTTGCAAAAATAGTAAGTGGTTGGAATTTGGAAGAAATTAAAAATCTTCCAACAGAAAAGGCTAGGGAAAAGTTGCTTACATTAAAAGGGGTAGGCCCTAAAGTTGCGGATTGTATTTTGTTATTTGGTGCAGGTAAAAAAGATGTTTTTCCTGTGGATACTTGGATAGAGAAGGTGTGGCACGACCAGTTTAATGGGCAAACAACCAATCGTAAACAAATTGCAAAAGAACTTGTGAATACGTTTCAGGATTATTCTGGTATTTGTCAACAATACATGTTTTACTATAAAAGAGAATTAAAAATATAGGGGTGAAAAAATGAACATTGCACTTTTTATAGACATTGATAATGCAAAAGTAACATTACCGGTGTTTAACAACATTTTACAACAATTAAGAAATCGTGGTAAATTAAGTTTTGTAAAAGTTTATGGTTTTAACGAAAGAAAACACATCAGATTTGGTGAAGTTATTGAAGAAAATGGTTTTGATACTGCGCCAACAATGAGATTTAAAAAACGTGCTAAATCTCAACTTGATACAAGAATTATTATAGATTCTGTAAAACTTTTTTATACATCAAAACATATAGATGAATATTGTTTTGTAACTGGTGTAGGTGATTTAGTGCCTTTGCTTAGTTTCTTGCGTGCTGGTGGTAAAAGTTTGATTACTATTCAAAGTGATACCATTGATGGTAACGACCATATGTATGATTCACACTTGGTGTTAGATGTAGCATATACAAGACCAAGCAAACTTTCAAAAACTCAACTTAATGCAAAAATTGCTGCTATTAGCAAACGTTCGCAAGCATTGGCTGATGCCGATACTGAAGATAACGATGCTAACAAGCAACGTATTGCACTTATACGTGAAATAGAAGAGTTGTTGGAAGAAAAACCAGATGACCTTGATGAGGAAGAGGAAGAAATGTTCTCTTCTTTGGAAAGTTTGTTAGAAATCTTGAAAATATAAAAAAAGCAGGAGAACTTCTCCTGCTTTTTTTGTGCAACAATATTTTTACATAGTGTTCTAGCGTTTTTTTAATATTGCTTTTTCTATTAAAGCAACCGCAAAATACATAACTGATGCTAGAATACAAAGCAAAATAGTGCTTGCCATAACAAGGTCTAGTTTGAACACCTGACTACCATAAACAATTAGATATCCAAGACCTGCCGAACTAACTAGATATTCTCCTATAATAGAGCCTACCCAACTCATTCCAACATTAATTTTTAATACTGAAACAAAACCGGGTATAGATGCAGGCAAAATTAATTTCCATAAAATTTGAAATTTATTTGCCCCCATAGAGCGCATTAGCAAAATTTTTTCTTGGTCACATTCGCGGAAAGTGTTAAGCATGGAAATTATAGTAACTATAATTAAAATTAACACACAAATAGTAACAATACTTTGAACTCCTGCGCCTACCCATATTATAATTAGTGGACCTAATGCTATTTTTGGCAAACTGTTTAGCACTACAATATATGGGTCAAGTATTCTTCGTAGTGTATCACTCCACCAAAGAATTATAGCAATAAGTGTTCCAAGCACAGTGGCAATTACAAAGCCCAGCACTGTTTCGTATAGGGTGATACCCATATGATAAAACAAATCTCCGCTTGCATATAAACTGCCAATTGTAGAAATAACACGGCTAGGTGTGCTTGTTATAAAGGTGTTTATCCAGCCAAGCTGACCTGCAATTTCCCAAAAAGCTATAAATAGTATCAAAATAGAAATTTGGCAAACACCAACAAGCCACTTTTTTCTAGATTTTTGTTGCAGCCATTTCTTATGCTCTAAAGAGTAATCAGGCTGTTTTTTCATCTTCGTTTAACTCCTTCCAGACCTTGTCTTTAAAAACCTTAAATTGTGGATTTGTCTTTTTATTAGATGGAGTTCCTTCACGCGAAAAGGGGATTTTAAATTCGGCTTTTATCACGGCAGGGCGTTTAGATAAAACTATAACACGGTCTGCCATACTAACTGCTTCACCAATATCGTGCGTAACTAAAATAGAAGTTTTCTTTTCGGCACGAATTATATTAGAAACATCATCAACAACTGTTTGCCTAGTTTGATAATCCAACGCGCTAAATGGTTCATCTAAAAGTAAAATGTTGGGTTGCAAAACTAATGTGCGAATTAATGCAACACGTTGTCGCATTCCGCCACTAAGTTCTTGTGGATAATTGTTCTTAAAATCAATTAAGCCATATTTTTCTAAAAGGTTAAGCATATAAGTTTTGCTTTCGCTAGATTTATCGTGCTGAATTTCAAGCCCTAGTTTTACATTTTGCCATATGGTTCGCCAAGGAAAAAGTTGGTCGTGTTGAAACATATAACCAATTTTTCCAGTTTTAGTATTAACAGGTTCGCCATTAAGCAAAATTTCGCCACTAGATGGTTTTAATATTCCAGCAATCAACGAAAGTATAGTGGTTTTACCACAACCAGATGGGCCTACAATTGCAACAAATTCTTCTTTGTCAATACAAATTGAAATATCTTTTAGTGCAAGTGTTTCGCCTGAATCGGTGTGATAATTAAGCATAACTTTTTTTAACTCTAATAAACAGCTCATCAGTTTCTCCTAAAACTTTATCCACATTGTCATTATATTAAGTTTGTAAAAAAAATGTTCGCATCTTTATATTGTGATAGCAAAATTTTAGTATTTAAGAATTAATAGGTTTATGATTTAAGTTGAAATTTAAAGCCTTGTAGTTATAAATTTTATGAATAATTAAAATAAAAACCGCCAATAGGCGATTTTTATTTTAAAGTCCAAGTTCGGTAGCAATTTTTTGTGCTATAGTATTATCTACAACTTTGTTAAATGCAACACTTCCTTCAAGTTCTCCTGCAAATCTTATAATTTCTTGCAGATGGTTATAGTCGTTTGCATTTAATACTGGGGTGGTAGCCCACGCATTAATTGCTTGATAACTTTCTACACTACGTTGAATACTTTCATCACTACTATCTGGGAAACTTGGTTTTAAAGCACTAACAATGTCTTCCATAGATTCTGTTTGTAAAAATTGATATCCACGGAATACGGCACGCAAGAATTTTTCTGCTTGTTCTGGTTTGTCACTTAAAAATTTCTCGGTGGCAATAAATCCTGTGTAAGGCACATTTCCACCTAATTCACCAATACTAGCAACAATATAACCTTTGCCAGATGCTTCATAGTCGCTGGCTGTTGGTTCAAAGATGGTACAATAGTCACCTTTGTTTCCTTCAAATGCGCCAACCATCATACCAAAACTATATTCTAGATTTAAAGTATAATCTTCTCCGGCTTCAAGTCCGGCAAGGTGTAGGGCATACTGAAGTGTCATTGCAGGCATACCACCAGTTCTACCAGCCAAAACTTCTTTTCCTGCAAGGTCGGTTATTTCAAAATCTGGCTCATCAACTCTGGAAACCAAGAACGAACCATCACAAGCGGTTAATTGACCAAATACCTTTGGTGTGTTATCTCCTTGGCGTGCCGCATAAATTGCTGTTTCTGGTCCGGCAAGACCTATATCAGCATGTCCAGATAAAACGGCAGTCATAACTGTGTCAGAACCATTACCGTTTGTTAATTCAACTTCCAATCCTTCTTCTTCAAAATAACCTTCGTTAATGGCTATATAAAGTGGTGCATAAAATATACTGTGAGTAACTTCACTAAGTCTTATCTTGTTGCTGTTATCTCCACAACCAACAAAACACATCATACTTGTAAAAAGCATTACCAATAATAAAGCAAGTTTTTTCATTTTTCCTCCATTAGTTTTAGTATATCAAACATTAATAAAATAAAAATGCTTGAAAACACCCACGGTTATAATATTCAAATTTGTCGTTTTTTGTTAAAATCTTTGCATTTTTTTGTGATATGTGATATAATTAATTTAAATTTTTTATAAATTTTAAATTTTTGAATAAAACGAACTAAAAATAGCAAAATTACTATGGAGATAAAATGAAAGAAATTTTTAATTTGCCTAATATACTATCTTTTTTCAGATTGCTTTTAGTACCTTTGTTTATATTATCATTTTTTTATAGTACAGATGGTACTTATGCTGCGGCTTTAATAATTTTTTTAGTTGCTAGTTTTACTGATTTATTAGATGGTATTTTGGCTAGGTCTTTAAATCAAATAACTGCTTTGGGGGTTGTGTTGGACCCGCTTGCAGATAAACTACTAAAAATGTCGGCTTTAATTTGTTTTGGTATTGCTGGGGTTATTCCACTTTGGCTTGTGATTTCTGTTGTTGCTGTAGATATTTTAATGATAGTTGCGGGTACATTCTTGTTTAAAAGAGAAATTACAATACCAAGTAATTTTTGGGGGAAATTAGGAACATTTACAATGACTGCTGGAATTTTATTATGCTTCTTTGTAGATGTTGTTAATCCGTGGAATTTGTGTGTGCTTTATGCTGGATTAATAATTATAATATTAAGCGTTATAGTTTATATTATTTTAAATTTCCGTGAAGTGATTGATACATTAAAAGGTAAGCACCGTAATAAAAAAGAAGTTGAGCAAAAAGAAAGTAAGGAAAATTAGATTTATAAAGATTAATAATTTAATCTTGTTTGGCTTTAAAACATTGTAATTTTACAAAATATTGACAACTTAAAACTTATATGATATAATAAGTAAAGTAAATTAATTGGGGGAAATTATGGTTGCTCTTATGGCTCAAAATTCATTATTAATATTTTTATCTAATCCTTTTATTATTGCAGGTTTAGTGTTGTTAGTATTAGGTATATCACTTTCTTTACTTGCTAGCAAATTTGCTATGGCGGCAAGAAAAACTAGCAATATTCAAAAAAATGATAAAATTTTAGTTACTTGTAGAACATTTGGTATGTTGTTAATCTGTTGTGGCTTTATCTGCTTTATTGTAGGTGCTGCAATGTTATGCGGTTTATTTTAATTAGTTTAGACAAAAAATTATAATTAAATATATAAAACGATTAAACACTCTTTTTTTCCGTTGTGAAAAAAAGAGTGTTTTATTTTAAAATGATTTTAGCAAAGTTGCTTGAAATTCAAGGGGGATTGTTATGACTATTTATATAGAAGCGGTTTTGCTTGATAATTTTTTAATAGACTTTTTATTGCTTTGGTTGGTTATGCTTGCATTAAGAAAAAAACCTAGATGGAGC
>JAFTUZ010000024.1 GCA_017466005.1 Clostridia bacterium
CGAAAAAATAACGCTTCAAAAACAAAAATAAAAAATCTTTAAAAAAATTACAAAAAAGTGTTGCATTATTTTTTTTGATAGTATATAATACGATTGTTGTTTATGAAACAGCACAAACTAAATATTCCCCAGTAGCTCAGTGGTGGAGCACTCGACTGTTAATCGATAGGCCGTTGGTTCGAGCCCAACCTGGGGAGCCAAAATGGAAGACGCAAGTCTTCCTTTTTTTATTTGATTTATTTAGCTATTATTAATTTGTAAAATTTATGCTATAATGATATCATATAAAATATGCGTGATATTGGAGTTGATAATCTATGACGAATAATTTTAAAGAATTAATAAAAGAAATTTGTAATGAAGAAAATATAAAGTTTACGTTTTTATCAAAAGACTGGGTTATAATGCTTGAAAAAGATAAAAAACCTAGGTTTATTTCTGGGTATAAATTCGATTCAAACTCTCATGCTATGGGACTAATCGCTGATGACAAATATGCGTTATATGAAGTTTTAAAAAGTAAGAATATTCCAGTAATTGAACACAAAATTGTTTATAACAAAACAAATAATCTAGATTATGCAATTGGTTGCAATACATACGAGTATGTAAAGGAATATTTCCAAAAAAACAATAAAAATATTGTAATCAAACCTAACGATGGAACTTGTGGAACAAATGTGTTTAACGTAACTGATGAAAGTGAAATTGATATAGTATTAGATAAAATATTTTTGAAAAACTTTTCAATTAGTATATGCCCTTTTTATAAGATAAAGCACGAATATAGAGCTATTATGTTAGATGGCGAAAATGTGTTATTATATGCCAAATACTTGCCAATTGTTACAGGTGACGGTCATAAAACTATAAGGCAATTGCTTCTTGACTTTAACCATGATTACTTCATAGATAAATTAAACGATTCAAAATATGATGACGTGCTTCCAAAAAATAAGACATTTGAATACAATTGGAAATTTAATTTATCACAAGGCTCAGTGGCTAAAAAAGTGAGTGACAAATTATTACAAGATAAATTAATAAAAATTGCAAAACAAGTTTGCAAAGAAATTAATTTAAAGTTTGGAAGTGTTGATATAATAGAAACAACCGACAACGAGCTTTTAGTATTAGAAGTTAATAGTGGTGTAATGCTAGAAAACTATGTTAGATTGAATCCAGATGAATATGAAACCGTTAAGAATATTTATAAAAACGCAATACTAAATTTATTTAAAGATTAAATTGAAAGTTAGAAAATAATACATTTTGCATATTTTTAAACATCATCTCTACCCCACAATCTTTAATCATCTTGAATCCGAAATTGCTTTTTTTTAAATGAAAGTCTATTCAACATTTTGATAAGTCATAACCTAATATTTTAATAAAAGAAAAAAGACCCTTTAAATATATCAAAAGGTCTTTTATTTTATGCTAAAATTGCAACTGACATTGTGCAAAATAAAATGAGAGAGAGTGAGTCATCAATAGTTGTTATAAATGGTGCAGCCATAACAGCTGGGTCAAGTTTACACTTTTTAGCAATTAATGGAAGTAGACATCCTGTAATTTTAGCAATAACAACCGTTACAAATAACGCAAATGAAACAACTGCTGAACGAATCATAGTATAACCTGAATAGCCAAACAATAAATTATCTATCAACAAAAGTTTTAAAAAACAAGTAACAGCCAAAGTCAAGCCCAATATTATCGATGCCCCAATTTCTTTAAATAAAACTTTCCACCAATCCTTCAATGTTAACTCATTTAAAGATAAAGAACGAATAACCGTTACTGACGACTGCGACCCACAGTTTCCACCAGTATCCATTATCATAGGGACGCAAGCAAATAAAACTGGTGATATCGCATTTAATTTAGATTCAAAAGAATTTAAAATTAACCCTGTAAAAGTTGCACTAATTAATAATATCAAAAGCCAAGGTATTCTTGTTTTC
>JAFTUZ010000025.1 GCA_017466005.1 Clostridia bacterium
CCAAACTTGTTGAACCAGCACTAATTAGCGGTAGCGGAAGCCCAGTTGGCGGAACAAGACCAGTTACAACCGCCACATTCAACACCACTTGCACCGCTAAAACCGAAGTTATTCCAGTAGCAAGCAAACAACCAAATCTAGTGTTTGCTTTTATTGCAATTTTAAAACCAGAAAAAATTAGTATTCCAAACACTAACAGCACACAAATTGCACCAACAAGCCCTAATTCCTCACCTATTATTGAAAAAATAAAATCACTTTCACTAAATGGTAAAAAAGAATATTTTGCCCTAGATTCAAACAAGCCCGTTCCAAACCAACCACCAGACCCTAATGAAAATAATGATTGAATTAACTGAAAGCCTTCTCCTTGTGGGCTAGCCCAAGGGTCTAAAAACGCAGTTAAACGCTTTAATCTATATGGCTCTAATAAAATTAAAACAGGAATTAGTGCAACAACAGGAATTGCTAGCATAACTAAATGTTTAATTCTAGCCCCACCAACCAAAAGCATTATTAAACAAACTGCCGCCACACAAAGCGTGATAGACATATTAGGTTCTAGCATTATAAGCACACACATAATGCCACCAGCACCCAATACTGGCAAAATGCCTTTAAATGTTTGAATTTTTTTACTATGTTCTGCCATATAACCAGCGCAAAATATAATTAAACAAAATTTTGCTACTTCACTTGCCTGAAAACTAAACGAACCAAAACCTATCCAACGTTTTGCACCATAACTTTCTATTCCAACTCCTGGAATAAAAACTATTAATAATAGCAATATTCCCAAACCTAAAGCCCAATATTTTAATTTTGCTAAAAAGTTATAATCCACAAAATAGCAAAAAATCATTGCCACAACACCTAATACTAGCCCTACAATCTGCTTTCCCGCATAATAAAAGCCATTGTCCATTTGTTTTTCTGCCGAATAACAAGAAGCAGAATAAACCATTATTATTCCAAAAATTGCAAGCGCTAAAGCAGAAATTAATATCCACCAGTTAATATTGTGGGCACTTTTATCAAAGAATGAAGTTTTATATTTCACTTCATTAACTCCTTAACCAAAAATTTAAAATAATCTCCACGTTGCTCATAATTTATAAACTGGTCAAAACTAGCACAAGCTGGTGATAATAAAATTACAGTATCTTCTTCTACTTTTTTTACAGCATCGTCAAAAGCATCTTCAATGTTTTCAAATCTAGATATATTTTCAAAATTTACTAAATTTGCGTGCTGATAAATTTTTTTGGCAGTTGCACCGAAAACAAAAATATGTTTTACACATTTTGGAACTTTTTCAAAAAACTTGGCAAAATTCTCTCCTTTATCACTACCGCCCATAATTAAAAACACGTTTTCTTTAAAAGAAGAGAGTGCCGTTAAACAAGAAGCAATATTGGTTGCTTTAGAATCGTTATAAAATTTAATTCTTCCCAATTTTCCTACATATTCTAACCTATGGCTAGGAGCAGTAAACTCTTCAAGCGATTTTTGTATAACTTCAAAATCTATGCCACAAACTCTTGCCATAACAGATGCACACATTGCGTTATAAATATTATGTTTTCCACAAAGTTTAAAGTTTTTTAAATCAACAACACCAACTTTTTTATCATTTTCAACAAAAACTATTTGATTTTTACTAAAATATGCTCCATTAGTTTTTGGTGGTAATTTTTTACCAAAATACAAACAATTAAAATGTGTATTACCTAACTTTGAAACAATTTTATCATCTGCATTTAAAACAGCCACACACTGCTCATCTAAATTTTTAAATATATTTTTTTTGGCATTTATATAGTTATCCATTGTTTTATATCTATCCAAATGGTCGGGTGCTATATTTAAAAAGCCAACAACTTTGGGTTTAAATTTATCAATAGTTTCTAATTGAAAACTACTCACTTCGCATACTATATTATCTGTTTTGCGGATATTTTTTAGCACAGAAGTAAATGATTTACCAACATTTCCAACACAATAACTAGTTTTTTCTGCATCTGATAAAATTTTATTAAGCATTAAAGTTGTTGTAGTTTTACCATTTGTTCCCGTAATAGCAAATAATTCACAACTGCAATTATTATAGGCAAACTCTAATTCTCCAATTACAGGTATATTATATTTTTCGCCTAATTGTTGCCAAAATTCTGGTTCTACGCCAGGGCTTATAACTATACAATCTAAAATTAGTGCCAGTTTTTTACAAACTTTTTTTACAGGATTAACACTTTCTGGAATAATTTTATTTTTAATTAAATCTTTTACCAATCCTTTTTTTGCATCAAAAGCCCAAACATTTTTATTGTTTTCAACCAAATAATTAACTACAGCAATACCACTTCTTGCAACACCTACAACCAAATAATTATTTTGCATAAATCACCTTTTATATTATATTAAACACAATGCAATTGCAAAAACAGTTGCTATTATTGTTATTACTATATATATGGCAACAATTTTGGTTTCATTCACACCTTTTTGTTCAAAGTGGTGATGAAGTGGTGCCATTAAAAAAATTCGTTTTTTTGTTAATTTATAATAACCAACCTGCAAACAAACACTAACGGCACTAACCACAAACATTATACAAATAATTAATAAAAACAACATTTGCCCACAAAAAACAGCCAGCGCACATATTAATCCACCTAATGCTAACGAACCAGTATCGCCCATAAATATTTTTGCTGGGTATGAGTTAAAACATAAAAATGCTAACACACCGCCACCCGCGCAAGCACCAAGCAAAGCAAGATTATTCATTTCTTCAGCGTATTCTACACCAAACCCCATAGATATAAAATAATCTTTTGTTAATAAAACAATTATAGAAAAACCAATTAAAGATACAAAACTAACGCCGCCTGCAAGCCCATCTAAACCATCGGTTAGGTTTGCGCTATTAGTCATAGCAAGAAAAGTAAATATTACAAAAGGAATAATTACCCAACCTATATCTACCATAGTAAATCCCCAAGGCAACAACAAAGTTCCGCCCATAAATTGATTTTCGTAAACGAACCAAGCAATTAAAACAGCAATACCTACTTGCCCTATAATTTTTTGGTATGCACGCAAACCTAAATTTTTATGAGTTTTAACTTTTATAAAATCATCTAAAAAACCTAAAAGCCCGTATGACAAAAATACAGCTAATGCAACTATGGCAATTTTAGCTTGTCCGTTTGAGAATATAAAAAATGTAATAGTAGTGCATAGTAAAAAAATTAACCCACCTAGTGTTGGAGTACCTTGTTTTTGTTTATGTGCCTCTACATAATGCAATATTGTTTGTTTGGCTTTTAATTTTTTTATTAACTTAATAATAATTGGCGCAAGAATGCAACCTAATAAAAATGAGAATAAAAATCCCCATAATAGATTAATCATTAAAAGGCTCCTTGGTTTTCCTTGTTATTAATTTTATTTATTTCTAAAATAGTTTGTTTATCGCTATAAGGATATTTTATTCCATTTTTATCTATATATTCTTCCGCTCCTTTACCACTTATAACTACAACATCATTTTCGTTTAACATATTCAAGGCATAATCTATTGCTTGCTTTCTATCTTCAACACATAAGTAGTTTTGGCTAACCTGTTTTATTCCGTCTTCAATATGACTAATTATTTTCATAGGCTCTTCAAATCTTGGATTATCGCTAGTTATAATAGTAAAATCTGCAAGTTCGCCAGAAATTTTGCCCATTATTGGTCTTTTTAAAGCATCTCTATTTCCACCACACCCAAAAACAGAAATTATTTTGCCACTAGTTACTTTTCGTGTGGCAGATAAAATATTCATAAGCCCATCTGGTGTGTGCGCATAATCTAATATAGCACTTTTATTATTTCCTAAATCTATTACATTAAAACGCCCCGGAACAAAATCCATATCTTTTAAGCCTTGAATAATAGCACGGTCGTTAATACCCAATATTTTACAAGCAGTTGCCGCACCCAAGGCATTTAAAAGATTAAACTGACCTATAAGTTTTGTTTTTATAGTATAAAGTTCATCAAATAAATTTAAGCAATAATTAGTTCCTGATAAACTATATTCTGGTTTTACCGCAAACACATCACAAGGATTATTTAAACCAAAACTGAAAATTTTTAAATTTGTATTATTTTTTTCATTATTTAATACAATTTTTTTACCAATTTTATCGTCAATATTAACAACACCATATTTACAAAATTGCGAAGTAATAAATTTTTCTTTAGTTTGTGAATAATTTTTAAATGATTTAAAAAAGTCTATATGGTCTTGTGTTACGTTGGTTAAAACACCAACATCACAAACAACACCTGCCATTTTATCAAGTGCAATTGCATGGGCACTTACTTCCATAACCACACTATCTATTCCATACTCAACCATTTGAGCAAATAACTTGTGTAATTCAATAGGGTCTGGTGTTGTTAACTGCGCTGGTAGGGTTATATCTTCAATCACCACACCAATAGTTCCTATAACACCTACTTTATGACCAGCATTTTGTAAAATAGACTGAATCATATAAGTTGTAGTTGTTTTGCCATTTGTTCCTGTTATGCCAATTAAGTTTAGTTTGTTCCTTGGATTATCATAAAAATTACCCGCCATAACCGCCATTGCATACCTAGCATTTTTTACAACTATTTGTGGTAAATCAACATCTAAAACACGCTCTACAACCAACGCACAAGCACCTAATTTTTTTGCATTTTCGGCAAAATCGTGACCATCTACTGAAGAACCTTTTAAACAAAAATAAAGCGAATCTTTTTCTATTTTATGTGTATCACAACACAAATTTTTAATATCAATTTCGGTAAAATCACCAATTATTCTTTCAATTTTTTCGTTTCCAACTATTTTTTCAATTTTCATATTAACACCTCGCTTTGCAATTATATAACAACAAAAATTACTTTTGTATTCATTCGCAAAATAAGACAAATTATTTAGGTTTTTAATAAAATAATCGCACGTTTAAACACTTTTTCGCCAGCAGGAATTCCTTGTTCTAAAACAATTCCATTTTCTCCATCTATTTCAAATTGCAATTCTAATTTTGTTAAAGTTTCTACTGCTTGGGTTATTGGCAAACCTACTAAATTTGGCACTTCTATTGTAGGTTTTAATTTTTCCATATCTTCATTTAAATTAGTAGGTTCTACTTGTAAATAAGAAAATATGCTTGCAAAAATTTCTTTTGCATAAGGTGCAGCAACCAAACTTCCGTAATATTGCCCAGCACTTGGCTCATCTACACACAAAAGCATTACATATTCGGGGGTCTCTACTGGCCAGCAACCAACAAAAGAAGATACATATTTACCAGTAGCAACTTTTCCGTTTTCATATTTTTGTGCAGTACCTGTTTTACCACCAATTCTATAACCTGGTACAAAACTATACAATCCATCAGTTTTACTTACAACTTGTTCCATCATAGATAAAATTTGTGAACTAACTTCTTTAGAAACAGTTTCACCTTTAGATACACTGGCAAATTCTTTTTTAACTCCGTTAGCGGTTATAGATTTTATAAATCTTGGTTCGTATAAAGTTCCATTTAAAATACCACAAACACTTGTAATCATTTGTAAAGGTGTTACTGCAACCGCTTGCCCAAAACTTATTCTTGCAAGGTCAACATTTTTAACACTTGCTTTATTCATCATAATTCCAGAACTTTCTCCGGAAAAATCAACTCCTGTGGCAGTACCAATTCCATAACTTTGTAAAGCTTGGTATAATTTATCTACCCCAAGCCTTAAACCTAAATCCATAAACACACTGTTACAACTGTTACAAACACCATCTACTAATGTTTGAGAGCCGTGTCCTTTTGTTTTCCAGCACTTAATTCTATCTCCATCTACCACCCTAAAACCTGGGTCGTAAAAGTTTTCTTCTGCAGATGTTACGCCATTAGAAAGTGCCGCTGCTAATGTGAAAAGTTTAAATGTAGAACCAGGTTCATAAACATCGGTTATCATACTATTTTTACTTAAACTCATTAATAATTCCGTGTTATCACGTGGTGGATTATTTAAATCAAAACTTGGTTTAGATGCCATAGCAATAATTTCTCCGGTTTTTGGATTCATAATAATTGCAGATGCACCTTTACTTTGCTGTTCTATCATAATCTTTTCAAGTACATTTTCTACAATTTTTTGAATACTCACATCAATTGTAAGTTCTACATCACAACCACTAACACCAGAAACAAAACTTGTTGTTGCATTACTAAGTTCCAAACCTGTTATATCACTTTCTGTCATTGTATAGCCGTTAATTCCTGTTAAATATTTGTTGTAATACGCTTCTAATCCAAACTGACCAACATTATCTATTGTGCAATAACCTAAAACAGAAGTTAATAAATCTCCGTAAGTGTACTGCCTACTACTGGTTTCAGTAACATAAATACCACCCAAATTCTGATTAATTATAGCCAAAACAGCATTTTCATCTACCTGCCTTGCTATTAAACTTTCTGACACATTTTTCTTGCTGGCTTTATTTTTAACAGTTTCATAATCTACACCTAGCAAACTAGATAAAAACAAAGCAACAGCATCTGCATCTTTAACATTACTGCCCCTTACATAAACATCGTATGAAGTGTAAGATGATGCCAAAACATTACCATTTCTATCTAGCATACTACCACGTACACCAGCAAGTGGCAAATCTCTTGTCCACTGACTTATTGCCTTTAATTGCAAAGTTTGACCTTGAATAACCTGAACCCAAAACAATTTACCAAATAAACATAAAAAAAGAAAGGCTACTATGCCTAAAACGGCTAGTAACCTCTTTTGTAGTGAATATATAGAATATTCTGTTTGTGCCATATTATCTCCCAAAAAGTGTTGCAAAGAAATTACACAAACGGTCAAAGAATCCTGATGGAGCTGTTGGCTTATTTACAACATTTGTAGGTGTTAAATCTACTGTTGTACTAGAACCAGTGTTAGTCATACCAGCACCTGCTGCAATAGAAATACTAGATTCCCCTAATTCACTTAAAATTCTTTCATATTTTTCCTGATTGGTAAGCAAATCTTCTTTGGCATTAGTTATATTATTTTGTAGTTGGTCGTTACTTGAAAGTGTAGAGCCCATAACCACAAAATTATAAATACACAAAGTAAAAAACATAACCAAAGATATACAACCAACACAAGTCCACAATTTTTTTCTTTTACCCAAAATCTGCTCGTTAGTTCTGTCGGTATTTGATGTTTTTGTGTTTTTTTTAGCAGGCGCTTTTGGTTTTATTTCCAAAGTAGCAATCTTTTCTTCTGGCTCAAAAAATGTATTGTTGTATGTTTGTTTTTTAGATAATTGTGTTAAAGCATCTTTATCGCCATAAAACGGATTAGGATTTTCTAATTCTATAGGCGAAACATTATGCTCTAAAACTTGTTCTTTATCTATTTCATCATATACTTTGTTTAATTCTTCAGTGCTATGATTATTGTCAAATAATGCCTTTTTTGCTTCCAATTCTACTTGGCTTTGTTGTTCCAGTTTTTCGTCAATAACATCAAAAAAAGAGTCTGAATAATCTTTTTCAAGCAAAGTAGTGTCTGATTCATTCTTTGCCATATATTTTACTCCCCTATTTTTTAAAATATAACCTTTTATTATTTATAACTATAATTTTAAGGATTTTACTGCAAAATAGCAACTATTTTAACTATATTTTTTCAATTACTCTTAATTTTGCAGAATGACTACGAGAATTTTGCTTTAATTCTTCTTCGGTTGCAATTATTGGTTTTTTATTAATAAGTTTTATTTCTGCTTTATGATTACACACACAAATTGGCAATTTTTTATCACA
>JAFTUZ010000026.1 GCA_017466005.1 Clostridia bacterium
CTATGTTGCTGGCGGTAATATCGCTGTAATTAAAAAGTTTTAAAAGATTTAGACGAGTTTCATATGCTAGTGCTTGACCAACATTATTCATAATTTTCTCATTTTTGTATGTAGATGATTGTCTAAATACTATTATATATTAGAATGTGCCGCAAGTCAACATTTTTTATGCAACTTTTGGTTATCTTTTGCATAAATCATTTTTTATAGGCTAGGAGCAAGAAAAGTTATGCGTAAAAAGCGTTTTTTGAGGTAAAAACAGCAA
This sequence comes from Clostridia bacterium, assembly GCA_017466005.1. The sequence goes on from JAFTUZ010000026.1 coordinate 266, forward strand.
AAAACACTAGATTTTATCAAAATTTTGCGTTTTTAACTATGAAAAAATTTAAAAATTATAAAAAAATTTTTTGTAATTATTTGACAAAGTGCAAAAAAATTTGTTATATTGTAAATTGAGGAGGATTAATTTTATGGCGAAAAAATCTAAGTTTGGATCTGCTGTCATCTTTGACTTGATTGTCTTGGTGTTGGCGGGCGGTATTTTTGGTTTGTTGGCACTTCCTTTTGTAAAGGCCGAAACAACTATTATTGGTTTTACGGGTAGTACCACTGTATCAGGATACGACTTGCTAAATTTTGAAGCAAATGCAGGTATTGCAACAGTGATTTTGTTGATTATCATATTTGCATCAGTATTGGCTCTCTCTGCTTTGTGTAGAGTTTTTGTTGATGCCGGAATGGTAAAAAGTAAGTCACTAGACAAATACGCAATGATCGGAATGAACCTTATTTCTTTGGCTTTGTTGGTATGTAGTATAATAATCACTATTATGATACCAGCAAACTGTTCAGCTGATGGGGTTGGTTCAATCTTTGCTGCAGGTAGTTATGCTGTTTGGTATAGTTTGGCTCTAACAATCGTTGTAAGTTTCTATGCATTCTTTGTTAGCGGAATGGTTCGCAGAAAGTAAAATTAAGTGAAAATCACCTCGTAAAAGAGGTGATTTTTCATTTTATAGGATATTATAATTATTCAAATTGGGGTATAAAATGGAAAACAATAGTATAAGTAAAAATGAGTCCAAAGATATGAATAGTCCTGTAAAAATAGCGAAAAATAATGAAAAAACAAGCAAAAATGATGTTTTTTTGCAAATTTTGCAAGAAAACCAAGATGTTTTATTTAGATTGAAGGATAGATAGTAATGTATAAATATTTAAGTTTAAAAGAAGCATTGGAGGTACATCGCCTGACAGTCGAGTATAGTGGAGGAGGACTCTCTGGTGTGCTAGATGCAAACAGATTGGATAGTGTATTATCTAGTATACAAAACGATGATTATTATCCCGAGTTGGTTGATAAACTGACACACCTATTATTTTGTGCTGCTAAATTCCATTGTTTTGAAGATTGTAACAAAAGGGTTGCACTGACTTTGTGCGTCAAGTTTCTGGTAGAAAATGACTATATAAAAATCGCCAAAAGGTTTATGCGAGCGAATGAAGATGTGGTATATAAAGTAGCAAGTGGAGAGATAGAAAAGGAAGAATTGCGTGAGATATTAAGTAATTTTTTAAAAGATAATTAAATAAAAAATTTATCAAAAAACGACACATAATAGCAAAAAACTACCAC
>JAFTUZ010000027.1 GCA_017466005.1 Clostridia bacterium
AGACACAGCAAGTGGAGCGGTTCATAGTGTAGACGATCTTGCTTACGATGTTATTGAATTATATAAAAAACATAATAAAGAAGAAATAGTTAATATTTTACTTGAAAAATATAAAAGCGATAAATGTGTAACAGAAAATGAAATTTTAGACTGTATTAGTGATGTTGAAGAATTAGAGAATAATAGAGAGCTTTTTTCTAAAGATGAATATAAAGATTACGCTTATGATTTTAAAAACAAAAATACTGTTGTAAAAGCGCTTTGTTTACATATTGCCCATGCCTGCAATTTGAATTGCGAATACTGTTTTGCAAGCCAAGGTAAATACCACGGAGAAAGAGCATTAATGACATTTGAGGTAGGCAAAAAGGCAATAGATTTTTTGATTGAAAATTCTGGAACAAGGCGAAATTTAGAAGTAGACTTTTTTGGCGGAGAGCCACTTTTAAACTTTGGTGTGGTTAAACAAATAGTAGCATACGCAAGAGAAAAAGAAAAAATACACAACAAAAACTTTAGATTTACTTTAACAACAAATGGTTTACTTATAGATGACGAAGTTATAGATTTTGCAAATAAAGAAATGGATAATGTTGTGCTTAGTTTAGATGGCAGAAAAGAAATTCACGATTTAACAAGAAAAACAATTTCTGGTATTGGAAGTTACGATATTATTGTTCCAAAATTTAAAAAACTTGTTGAAGCAAGAAATGGAAAGAGTTATTACATTAGGGGAACATTTACACACAACAATGTTGAGTTCACCAAAGATATTTTTCATATGGCGGACTTAGGTTTTAAAGAACTTTCTATGGAACCTGTGGTTTGTGAACCAAATGAACCTTACGCTTTAACAGAAGAAGATTTACCAATTTTAAAAGAACAATATGAAATACTTGCAAAAGAAATGTTAAAAAGAGAAAAAGAAGGCAATGGTTTTACATTTTATCATTATATGTTAGATTTAGAAAATGGGCCTTGTATTTATAAAAGAATATCTGGTTGTGGAAGTGGCACTGAATATATGGCGGTAACTCCTTGGGGCGATTTTTACCCTTGTCATCAGTTTGTTGGTGATGAAAGTTATAAACTTGGAGATGTATATAGCGGTGTTACAAACATAAGTATAAGAGATAAATTTAAATGCTGTAATGCCTATGCAAGAGAAAAATGTAAAGACTGTTGGGCGAAACTTTATTGCAGTGGTGGATGTGCGGCAAACTCATACCATTCTAGTGGCGACATTACTGGAGTTTACGAATATGGTTGCGAATTATTTAAAAAAAGAATGGAATGCGCAATAATGATGCAGGTTGCAAAGAAAGAATTGGAAGAAAATTAAATAAATAAAAAATAGTCTAAATTGCAATAACAATAATAGACTATTTTTTTAGACAAAATATTTAGTTTTAATTGCTCCTATCTAAAATGCTTTCATTTGATTTACTTGCGCTGTTTAAATGTTCAACTTCTACAACAGTTTCTTTGTTGGAAGATTTATAGTTTTCATACTTG
>JAFTUZ010000028.1 GCA_017466005.1 Clostridia bacterium
AAAGAAAAAACAAAAAGGACAAGAAATATCAAAATACTTAATGGATTCTCATCAAAAGAAGAAATCAACTCCTACTTTAGGTGGAGTAGGTATTATTCTATCGATATTAATTACTTCTTTATTTACGTTTGATTCATATTTAAATAAATATTTTGCAAATTATGAGTTTTGGTTGATTTAAAAATGCTGGGTATGTTATGCTATAAAAGTAAGTTAAATCTTAAACTTAAAATTAGGGGGGATAAAATGGATATTGCTGTTATATTGCAAATAGCAACTGTTGGTATTTCTATGTTAACATTAGTGGCAACTTATATTACAAATGCTATTTTAAATAAAAAGAATAGAACAGTATCTAGTATAGCAAATGAAAGAGTAAATAAACTTTTTCAATTTCGTATGGCTTATGGTAAGTTAGTGGCTATGTGTGATGATAGATATATTAGAAACAAAGTAAAGGGTAACAAAGAAACCAATTTGGATTATAACGAAACTTACTGCTATGTATTAAATAAAAACGTTGCAATATGTAGAACTAATTTAGCATCTTTAAAAGAGCAAGAACGTAGAATTATAAAATTAATGGATGAATTAGTAAAATTGGCATCGGAGTATTATTTTACTTTAAATAAAGATATTATAGAACCAATGACAAAAATTAAGAACGAATTTTATATAGAATGTTCTTTATATGATTGGGCTGTGTGGAAATTTGTTATTAAACAAGCTGATGGTAACAAACATATAGGTTCGGAATTTGACCGTGTATATGATGACGTTTTAACTCGTGTTCGTAAATTTCATGGTAGTGATGATGATATTTTTAAATTGTTTGACGAAATTTATAGGCAACACTGTGAGGAGATTTTAAAACGAAACAATATAGATATTAGTTTGGAAAACTATAAATATAGCGATTACACTTTTGATACCGAAGGGTTGTATAAACATAAAAATGTTTCTCAAAAAGTAAAAAGAGATAAGCAAGTAGATAAAAATAAAAAAAATAAAATTAGCAAAAAACAAAGAAGCATAAATTCGGTACGAAACGAAAATGTGGCAGAGGAGGGAGATAATTAATGGATATTTTAACAATATTACAGGTTATAACTATTACAATATCTTTAGTATCTTTAATAACTGGTTACGTTTTCAGTTCAATAGAAAAACGAAGAGATGCTATGAACTCGCTTTATTCTAATAAAATTTTAGACAATTTGAATATTTTAAGGGAACAAATGTGTGAAATACTTGCTCTTGCAAATCCTGGTGCGATAAAAGAAATAGAAATTAACCTTAAAAAAGAATTAAGGTATGTGCCTAATTTGGAAGTCAATCTAATGAATGCACTTAACAGAATTAAAGCAATATATTTTCCGTTTTATGCACAAGAAGCTACTTTGTTTAATAGTTTAGAAGAATTGGTTGAAGGAGCCTTTGATTTTGCTGCCGATACTACTAATAAAGAAAAAGAGAAGAAATTAATAAAACTTTACCGTAAAGCTTATTTAAACTATTCTTTATTTGATTGTGCATTATGGGAAGCTATTATAAAACAATCTACCGAAAATAAATACAGCGAGCATATTTTTGATGAAACATATGATAAAGTTTCTAAAGAGGCTGGTGTTTATATTGTGCCTAAAAAATTACACAAACTTAATAGGCATTCTCATAAATATCATAAAACCCATCAAAAAATTACTGTTGAGCGTATATTTAGAGAATACAATATAAAAAATGAGCATAAGGAAGATTAAATTTAGATAAGAATAAAATGCTTAAATTATGGGCATTTTATTTTTATTTTTATAATCTTTGTTTTAAAATTAGAAAATATGTTTTACTTTTTGTTTGTGTTGTGTTATTCTTTATATTATAAAAGGGGATAAAAAATTGAAAATACTTGGAATAGACCCTGGTTATGGTCTTATAGGATATGGGGTGTTGGAAAAAACCAACACTGGTATAAAAATGATAGATTTTGGTGCAATAACCACACCAAAAGAAAAAAAGTTATCTGAAAGGTTGAAAATAATTTTTGACTGTATGAAAATTTTGATAGATAAGTATCAACCAGACGAAATGGCTGTGGAGCAATTATATTTTGGTAGAAACGTTACAACGGCTATTGGTGTTGCAGAAGCACGTGGGGTTATTTTGCTTTCGGCTGAAGAAATGAATATTCCTGTGTTTGAATACACGCCACAGCAAATTAAAATTGCACTTACTGGTATGGGAAAAGCAGATAAAAGTCAGGTGCAGTTTATGGTTAAAACAATAATAGGCTTGGAAAAAACTCCAAGACCTGATGATGCGGCAGATGCTTTGGCTGTAGCAATTTGCCACTCACAAACAAATCAAGCAATGAGAGGTTTATAATGATAAGTTTTGTAAAAGGTATATTAGCATATAAAAATAATAATTTAGTTGAAATAGATTGTGGTGGAATAGGTTACGAAATTTTGGTAACATCATTTTGCTATAATGCTTTACCTTCTGTTGGTGAAGAAGTTAGAGTTTATACATATATGCATGTGCGTGAAGACGAAATGAGTTTATTTGGCTTTGGAAACGCACAAGAAAAAGAAGTGTTTAAAAAACTTATAACCGTTAATGGTGTAGGCCCTAAAATGGCAATAAATATTTTAAGTGGTGTAAGCGCAAATGATTTGTCGGTTGCAATAGTTACTCAACAAGCAAGTGTACTTTCTGGCATTAAGGGGGTTGGTGCTAAAATAAGAGAGCGCATTATGTTGGAATTAAAAGAAAAAATGTCAGTTGTTGGCGAATTGCCTTTATTTGCAGTTGCAAGCCCTAATGCGGGTGTTTTAGAATCTGCAATAGAAGTTTTATCTGATTGGGGTGTAAATAGAGCAGTGGCACAACAAATTATTCAAGAAAATATAACCAGTGACGATACTTTGGAAACTTTATTAGCAAAAGCATTTAAACAACTTGGGAGATAATAATGAACGAAGAGAATTTTATTTCAAGTTCTAAAAACTTGGTAGATGAAACAATAGAAAATTCTTTACGAACAGTAAATA
>JAFTUZ010000029.1 GCA_017466005.1 Clostridia bacterium
CCAAACAAAAAACATATTATTCTTTAAATTTAGACATTTTTATATTTGATTTTTAAAATAATCATACATCTATCAAATAGTTAGATGTGTGTTTTTATTTTTATAATTTTAAAAACAATTTATAAATTCTGCAACTTTATAAAACATCATTAAAACACAAAAACAATTTACATTTAAAAAACATCAATTACATTATTCCTTCCCCTAACAAATTTACAACCCCCATTATTTAAAACAAACTGTGCGTAAAAACAAAATACTATGCAACTGCATAGTATTTTAAAATTTTATTTTTATTATTTATTTACCCTATTTGCAACATTAAATCATAAAAGAACAATAAAAAACAGCCCTATTTTAGGCTGTTTATATTAATTTAAAAATCTATATAAATTTTTATTAAAAACCATTTTACTTATAAACTATATTATTAGTATTGCTTACCAAAAAGCATAAGTTTTCTTGCTTTTTTACCACAACCTACACACACACCATCGCTTTCTTTATCTTCAAAAAGCGAAACACGGCTTTTAGCAGTAGTAACTTCCTGAATATGCGCTTCACAATCCACACAACCACAGAAATGACCTTTTGCAAAATTACCAGTATCCACCGCTTCTTTTAATTCATCTATATTGCTAACCATTTTAATATGTGATTGTTGATAGTTGTATGCCTGCATATACATATTGTTGTGAATATCTTGCATAAGTTTGGTTATAGCACTTTCCATTTCATCAATATTTACAACTTGTTTTTCTAAAGTATCACGTCTGAATATTTGAACAACATTGTTTTCAATATCTCTTGGCCCAATTTCTACACGAACAGGTACACCTTTCATTTCCCATTCATTAAATTTCCAACCTGGGCTTTGGTCTGAATCATCTAGTTTTACACGCAAGCCAAGTTTAACCAATTTTTGTTTAAGTTCGTTTGCTTTATCCAGCACTCCTTCTTTGTGCATTGCAATAGGAACAATAACAACTTGTGTTGGTGCCACAAATGGTGGCATTTTAAGCCCACGCTTGTCTCCATGAACCATAATAATAGCACCAATAATTCTGGTAGAAAGCCCCCAACTTGTTGTGTAAACATTTTTATGTGTACCATCTTTATCTAAAAACTTAATATCAAAAGCTTTTGAAAAGTTTTGACCTAAAAAGTGTGATGTACCAGATTGTAAACTTTTACCATCGTGCATCATTGCTTCTATTCCATATGTTTCCACAGCACCAGCAAATTTTTCACGTTCACTTTTTTGCCCAACAAACATAGGTATAGCCAAATAATCTCTAGCAAAATCGTTATACACATTTACCATTTTAATTGTTTCTTCTCTTGCCTCTTCTTCTGTTGCGTGTGCAGTATGACCTTCTTGCCACAAAAATTCAGAAGTTCTTAAAAAAGGACGAGTAGTTTTTTCCCAACGCATAACGTTTGCCCATTGGTTAATTAACACTGGTAAATCTCTCCAACTTTGTATCCATTTAGAATACATATTTCCAAAAACAGTTTCCGAAGTAGACCTTATAACCAACTCTTCTGCAAGTTTTTCTTCACCAACTTTAGTTACAGTAACAAGTTCTGGTGCAAAACCTTCTACGTGTTCTTTTTCTTTTTCAAAAAAACTGTGTGGAATTAAAAGTGGAAAATATGCGTTTTCGTGACCTGTTTCTTTAAATTTTTGGTCTAAATTACGCTGAATATTCTCCCACAAAGCATAACCATAGGGGCGAATAATCATTGTACCTTTTACTGGGCCGTAATCAGCCATCTCCGTTTTAAGAACAACATCTGTGTACCATTGAACAAAATCGGTATCAAAATCTGCTATTTCTTTTGTAAAATTTTTTTCTTTTTCCATTTTATTCACTCCTTTTATTATGCTTTTAAAAAAGCATTAAGTTTATTTTAATACAAATTAAAGTTAAAGTCAATAAACTTTAATTTATTTGTATTAATTATAAAACAAAAAAACCCGCTAAAAGCAAGTTTTTTATAAAAATTATTTTTTACCAGCCAAAATTAGTGGCAAACACATTTCTTCATGAGTTAAACCACCATGACCACCATAAGGCTGTTTTGTTGGTAAATGATATA
>JAFTUZ010000030.1 GCA_017466005.1 Clostridia bacterium
ATACAACTTGGCTATCAGCTTACCATGGAGCAAATGCCTGAAATTAAGCGAGTTTTATCAAGAACCAAACCTGATGAAAGTATTAAACGAATGAGCCGAAAAATTAGGGCAATCAACAAGAAAAACAAACAAATAGAAAAAATAAGTAGTTCTTTAACGAACGAAGAAAAGGAGTTATTAAAAATTTATGAGCGGTAAATCTAAAAGTACAAAAAAATATGGGCTTGTGTTTTCTAAGGTAAGAGTTACAATATTTTTAGTTATTTGTGCAATTATGGCTGCAACTTTACCTTTTTCAAAATTTTTAGAAAACAATGTAATTAGTTTATTTGTAGATGCTGAACAAGTAACCGACTATACAACGGCACTTGATAAAGATTTTGTGGTACACTTTGTAGATGTTGGGCAAGGTGACTGTATTATGCTTGAACTTCCAGATGGAACTAAAGGAATTATAGATGCTGGTGACAACAAAACAGAATCTGAAACACACTTGGTAGAATATGCCAAAAATTATATTTTTGAAAATGATACCTCATTAACATTTGACTTTTTAATTGCAACACACGCAGATGCCGACCATATTGGTGGTTTGGATGTGGTGTTTGAAAATTTCCAAGTTAACAAAGTTTATAGACCAATGACATTTTATATAAATGAAAAATCCACTGCAACTGATGACCAAAAAGCATTAACCGAAGCAGAAAAATTGTTGGCAAAAGAGCAAGGAATTAGTGGAGAGATTGATGAACACAATCAAAAAAGTACAAAAGTTTTATACGAATTTATTTCTCTTGCTAATGCCGAACCAAACTGCGAAATAGTATTTAGTGAAGATGGTCATATAATAGAAGATACTACAACGGGTTATAAATTGCAATTTTATGGACCAATTGACCAAACTTACAGCGATGTAAATGATTATTCTCCTGTTATTGTTTGTAGTTACAAAGGTTATAGTATAGCTTTAACTGGTGATGCTGAAACCGAAGCTGAAACAGATTTGGTAAGGGATTATAATTTGCCAAATGTTGATGCTTTAAAACTTGGTCACCACGGTAGTAGAACTTCTACAACTCAAGCATTCTTGGAAGAAATAGACCCGGAAATGGTATTTATTTGTGTAGGTGAAGGTAATAAATACAACCACCCACACCAAGAAGTTTTAGATAGAGTAGCTGCTTATGGAATAGATAAAGTTTATAGAACCGACTTGTTTGGAGATATTTTATTTGCAATAGGTCAAGATGCCGAAGGTAACTACGGTATGTTTACAGCAAACACAAATGAAATGATTATTGTATCAGTATTCCACTGGTGGGAAGTTGTGGTTGGTGTTATTTTAATAGCATTCTTCTTGTGCTTTTCAACAACTAAAGCATTAGAAAAAGAGGCTAAAAAGCAAATTAAAAAACGTTTATAAAATTTATATATTATTTTGATTGCTAATTTTTATTTAAAATGCTAGAATTAGCTGGATAAGATATTACTTTAAATTGAGGGGCGCAAATGAAAACAAATATAGCATTAATTTGCCTTTTACCAAATTACAGCAGAAATGTATCTAAATTATTAAGTGATAAGTTGGATATGTTTTATGTTAATGTAGAAGAAATGGTGGAATTTGAACTTGGTGATTTAGAACATATTATAAAAACCTTGGGCGACCGAGATGGTAGAAAATTTATACGAGACGAAGAAACAAAAATAATTAAAAACATATCAAATTTTGAAAATACAATTATTAGTATAAATGCTTTAACAATGTTTTCAAACAGAAATTTTGAAAAATTGTCTAAAACAAGTTATATTGTTTACTTACAAATAGCACCTAAATTTTTTCAAATACGTGCACAGGAAAGTGGTGATGATATAAGTGAAAGTATGCTTAATATTGCATTTACAGAACGTGATAAAATGTATGTAGATTCTAGTGATATGGTTGTAAACTGTTCTAATTTAAAACCAAATAAAGCAGTTAAAAAAGTTGTTTCTAGTATAAATTCATTTTTTAAAAAAATTAGTAAATCAAAAAAATAATAAAAAAGTCTTTTTGACTTTTTTTCTTTGTCTTTTTTTAATAAATTTGATAAACTATGTTTATAATAAAACAGGAGAGAAAATATGGAATTAGAGCAAAAAGTAATTAACACAATGCGTAAAATTGCATTAGAAGAAATATTAACAGCAAATTCGGGACATCCAGGAGTTGCTTTGGGTGGAGCACCAATTTTATTTTCAATTTATAAAAGTGCAAAAATATGCCCAAAAAATCCAGATTGGTTAAACAGAGATAGAATAGTAGTATCTTGTGGTCATGCTAGTAGTTTGGTTTATTCTACATTGCATTTATTTGGTTATAACGTTAGTTTAGAAGATTTAAAACAATTCCGCCAACTAGGTTCATTAACACCTGGTCATCCAGAGTGTAATGTTACTAATGGAGTGGATTGTTCTACTGGTGCATTAGGTCAGGGATTTGCAAATGCTGTTGGTATGGCTATTGCAGAAGCTCATTTAAACAAAAAATTAAATAAAGCCAAAAACATAGTAAATCACTATACTTTTGTTATGTGCGGAGATGGTGATTTAATGGAAGGTATCTCTTACGAGTCTGCAGCATTGGCGGGTAATTTAAAATTAAATAAACTTATCGCATTGTATGATAGTAATAATATAAGTTTAGATGGTAAATTAGAATTATCTAGTTCAGAGAATGTGAAACAAAGATTTGAGGCGTGTGGTTGGCAAGTATTGTTGGTAAAAGACGGTAATAATTGGAAAAGCATAACAAAAGCAATAGAAAAAGCAAAATTATCAAAAGAAAAACCTACTTTAATTATTTGTAAAACTGTAATTGGTTATGGTAGTAAACTTGCAGGAAGTGAAAAATGCCACGGTAAACCTTTTAATAGTGAAGATGTTATGCAAATGTGCGAATATTTTGGCGTTTCTAAAATTCAATTTGAAATAGATAAAGATGTTCAAGATTGGCGTGATAAGTATGCACAAAAAGGTATTATTGAAGAGCAAAAATGGCATCAAAGAGTGGCTGAATTAAAAGAAAATAATAAAGAATTGTATAATGAAATATGGCACGATTCTGAAAAATTATCAAAATGTGTAAATAAGTTGAAATTTAAAGAAGATATGGCAACAAGAGATGCTGGTAAAATTGTGTTAAATAAATTGGCAGAAAATATACCAAGCATAATTGGTGGTTCGGCAGATTTAGTAGGAGCAACTAAAACATTTATAGATAATTCACCGTATATGTCTGCAATTAATAAAGAAGGCAAAAATATTGCATTTGGGGTACGTGAGCATAGTATGGCAGCAATAGCAAACGGTATTGCTTTGCATGGTGGATTAAAGCCTTTTGTTTCATCTTTTTTGGTATTTTCTGATTATTGTAAATATGCTATAAGAATGTCAGCACTTATGGAATTACCAGTTTTGTATGTTTGGACACATGATAGTGTGGCTGTTGGTGAAGATGGCCCAACACATCAGCCAATAGAACAACTAGAAAGTTTGCGCCTTATACCTAACCATTGTGTTATAAGACCGGCTGATGCAAACGAAACTGCGGGTGCTTATAAAATTGCTATGGGCGAGAATTGCCCTGTGTCGGTAGTGTTAAGTAGGCAAAAATTACCTAATATAAAAAATAGTGATATAGATAATGTAGCTTATGGTGGCTATATAATTAGTGAAGAGCAAGATGCTAAAAATTTAGATTTAATTTTAATTGCCACAGGAAGTGAAGTTTCTGTGTGTATTAAAGCGCAAGAATTATTGGAAGAAAAAGGTTATTCTGTAAGAGTGGTTAGTATGCCATGTAGAGAATTATTTTTAAAGCAAGATAAAAAATATCAAAATTTAGTTTTACCTAAAAAATGTAATAAACGTATTTCGGTAGAAGCGGGGGTTACATTAGGTTGGAAACAAATTGTTGGAGATGATGGCATTACTGTTGGTATTGATGTTTTTGGTGAAAGTGGTAAAGGTAGTGAAGTAATGTCGCTATATGGTATTGATGCGGAAAATATTGTAAAAATTGCAAAAAAATTACTAAAATAACTCATTTTTTGAAAAGAAAGACACTAAATATAATAGTGTCTTTTTTATTATCTAAATTTTAAATAGTGTTTGAAAGTAATTAAAAAGATTAAAGGGGGTAATGTTTATGAGAGAACAGTGTATGGATTTAGAAATTATTAAAAAGCAGATTATGGAACTTAAAGGAAGAGATATAGAAATGGCTGTTAATCATGGAAGAAAAAAGATAGCACATTATCAGGGGGTTATAGAAGATATATATAATAGTGTGTTTGTAGTGCGTTTGCAAAATGATACGAAAACAGAAAAAATGTCATGTTCTTTTAGTGATGTATTATGTGGAGATGTAAAAATTGCTACAAAAAAATAAAGATTTAGTTATATTTTAGTTATTAATTATCATACATTGTAGCAATCTTTACAAGGAGGAAGCAAAATGGCTTTTGAACCTTTAATTAGGGAAATTGATACAAAAATTTTAAAAAATTTGGGAACGGCAAAAACGCAAGCAAATGTTGTTCTTTCAACCACAAATGATAAAAAAATTGCAAGAGTATTATCTGTAAGTGCTTTACCGTGTGTGGAGTCGTTAATTCCAAATATGGGTACTGCTGCCATAGAGGGTAAAGTTAATGCTCAAGCGTTAGTTTTAACAACAGAAGGTGAGTATTTATCTTTAAGTGGAACTATAAATTATTCAGCAATGTTTAATTCTCAAATAATTATGGCAGAAAGTAAAATTTTTGGTTGTGCAAGAAGTTTAGGTAATGATAAAATTATAGCCACCGAAAATAGTATTAGTTTTATAAATTATATAGAAATCCCATTGATTATAACGCAAAATCAAATTTTAGAATATGTAGAAAGTGCTTCGGTTGCAGAACAAAAAGTAGGTTCTATGCTATATTCAGATTTAATAAATTTAAGCAACGAGAATTTTGATATAAATAATGAAATAGAACTTCCATCTTCGGTGTCAAAAGTTATTTCTACAGAAACCACAGGAATATTAAAAGATGCCATTGCTGGTAATGATATGGTTACATTAAAAGGTGAAATTTATGTTACTTTGGTATATATGACAAACGATGAAGTGCCAAAACTTCGTTCTCAAGTATATACACAAGATTTCACACAAGAAATGCTTTTAACTGGTGTTACAACCGATAATCAAATTTCGGCAGGCATTTCTGTTTATGGTAGTACTTTTGAGGTGCAAGGTGAACTCAACAGTTCTAAAGGTGTAATTTTATTAAAAACCAATTTTAAAAGTTATATTTTTGCACAAGCCGAAAAGGTGTTAGATGTTATTGAAGATGCTTTTTGTCCTAAATATGAGTTAAAATTAGGGCATAAAAGTTATTCTAAACAAAGCATAATATGTAAAAAATATATAACAGATAAAGTTGATGGAAATATTTCACTAGATGAAAATGCTCCTAGAATAGATAAAGTTATTGCAACAACTGCTGTTAGTGCAACTATAAGTGATATAAAAATTATAGATGAAAATGTTGTTGCAAGCGGAGTGGTTTTTGCCAATGTTATTTATTTATTAGATGATGTAGGTAATACAACACAATCCATTCAAGTAGAATTACCGTATGAAACAGTAATTTTATGTGAAAATATCGATCAAGAAGATAATATTTTATTAGAAGTTGCTGTTAAAGATATTGAGGCACGAAATAAAAAATCAAAAGAAATAGATGTTTTGGCTGAAATTGGTATTAACATTATTGTTTCTGATTTTACTAATGAAGCAATACTTTCTAATATAGAATTAGGTGAAAGAAGAAAAGAAAATTGTAGTGCTATGGGAGTTTATGTTATATCTCA
>JAFTUZ010000031.1 GCA_017466005.1 Clostridia bacterium
ACATATTGTTTTATAAAATTATAACACAGTAAATTTTATTATACAAGCAAATAAAAAGCAAAAATCCACGCCTATAACGTGGATTTTTATTAACTATTTTTAAAATAATTTTTAACTTCTGGTTTTATTTGTTCTAAAGTAAATTTATCGGTTGTAAAACCACTGCGTTCTTTATGCCCACCGCCGCCAAATTTTGTTGCAATAGGCACAACATTTACACCCACGTTGCTATAAATCAAGCAGTTTACATATTTTCCGTCATAACCATAAAAAACAAAGTTATCTATTCCACTTATATTAAACAATTCTGGCAATAAATTTTTCATTAAAGTATTTGCATCTATGCCTTTAAAAACATCTTCTCTAATATCTACTTCTACATAATGATAACTATCATAAGTAAGCACATCAACCATTCTTGCAAGTGCTTTCATTTCGTTAAGAGTTTTATCTCTTGTGGCTTTTTTGGCTAATGTTTGATAATCTATTCCATAATCAATAAGTTCTGCAACATCACGCATAGTTTTACCATTTACTGTACGTGTAAAACAATAAGTATCTGTTAGTATTCCAACATACAATAAACTTGCAATAGTTTTATCTATTTTTATATCAAAAAGTTTAAATAAGTCCATTAAAATAGAACAAGTTGCACTTCTATCTGGCTCTACCAAAGCATAATCCGCTTCGCCAGAATTATCTTCGTGGTGGTCTATATTAATTATGGTTTTTGCACCCTTTACACACTCTTGCAAAACACCCATTCTTGATGTTTTGTTCATATCTAAAATAAACAAAACATAATCTTTTTCAGCATAACTTGTTGTAGCATATTTAGTTGTGCTTACACGTTTTAATTTAGGAAAATCAACTTCTTCCATTAAATATGTTGCAGTTTTACCCAATTTATTTAAAAATAATGTTAAAGAATAGCAAGAGCCAATAGAATCATAATCAGTCATTTCGTGCCCCACCACCAAAATTGGCTGATTGTTTGGAATACTTAAAATTAAATCTTTTAACTCATTACAACTTACTTGTTTCATACATTTTCCTTTTAAATTTCATATAAAAATAGTATAACAAAAATACAGCAAAAATTCAAATATTTTTATAAAAAAACTTTACTAAAAATTTTAACTGTGTTAAACTAATTTTGATAAAAAGGAGGGGCTTATGGAAAACAATTTTCAAGAACAATCAGCAGAAAAAATTGTGGAAACTATTAAAGAAAAACATAAAAATACAGACTTTTGGTATGGCATATTAAATGACCTTGAGGTTGGGGAAAAAACAAACAAAAATATAAACACAACAAAAGTAAAATCTAACAATAGTAGTAATTATGAATATAATGGATTAAATGATTTAGATAACAAAAACAACGAACCGCAAATGTAAAATACCAATATTTTTTGGTATTTTTTTATTTATATTGAATATACTTTTAGTATGTTAAAAAAATGGTTTTTAAAAACAAGTATTGTATCTATATGCTTACTATTCAGCCTTACCTTTTTTACTGGTTGCACAGGCAATTTTTTTGAAGTAAAAAACCAAACTTTTGTTGTAAGTAAAGTGTTAACTCGTGTTACAGTAGATACTAGTTTAGAAAACGAAAGTTTTTGGAACGAAGAAACAAATGCAACCAATTTAGCCGAAGCAGTTAGTAAAGCACAAGAATATTTTACCGAGCAATATAAAAACACTCAAATTATTTTTACCGAAAAAGATGTTAGCATAACAACACCTGCAAATAAAACTTTTTTATTTAAGCAAGACGGAGCCGAAGTTTCTATTACCAATCCAGATAAGTCAGATACATTAGACCGTTTTAAATTTAGAAATGGAGTGTTAAGATATTTAATTTATTCTAACGGTATGGAAGTAGAATTTGAATTAAGTTTAAAAAAATAAAAGACCTGTTTGGTCTTTTATTTTTTATCATTTTGTTTTGTAAACCATTTAAATTTACGTTCTTTTTTAGGTTCTGTTTTAATCTCTTCCACATCTTCTTGCTTGTTTACAATCTCATCAACCGGTTGTTCTTCTTTTGTAATATCTTCGGCACTTTTATTTTCTAAAAGCGGTATTTCTTTTTCTGGTTTTAAAAGCCATTTTTGTTTTTCTTTTTTCTGCTTACTTTCCGCCTTTAATTGCTCTATTTTTTTCGCATCTTCTTCTGTTTTTATATGAACATCTACTTGGTTGTAAGGAATATTTATATCGTGTTCATCAAAAGCCAATTTAACCGCTTCCATTAAATTCCAATAAACAGTCCAGTACTCTTTGGTTTTAACCCACACACGCATAACTAATGTAACTTCATTTGCATCATATCTGCGAATATTAACAAACGGTGCAGGTTCATTAAGCACCATATTTGTATTATTTACGCATTGCAATATAAGTTGCTTTGCAAGGTCGGTGTTGTCTTGATATCCTACACGAAATTCTATTTCCAACCTTCTTGTTTCTTTTGTAGAATAGTTTATAATTTTATCATTTGCAACCTGCGAGTTAGGTATCATTAAAACTTGATTGTTATCTGTTAAAATGTATGTATAAAAAAATTCTATTTTTTCAATAGTACCGCTCTCGTTACCACACTCTACATAATCACCTATTTTAAATGGCCTTGTAAGTAAAATTACAACACCACCTGCAAGGTTTGATAACGAACCTTGTAACGCTAAACCAATAGCCAACCCAACAGACGCAATAGCAGCAGAAATACTTGAAGTTTCTACCCCAAGCAAAGTAATATAACTTAATACCAGCAACACTTTTATAATACGGCGTGCTATCATTACACCAGATTTAGTTATTGTTTCATCAACACCCTTTGCAAGCAATCTTTTTTGTATTCTTGAAAAAACAATATTGCACACTTTAAAAAGTATAAACAAAACAATTAAGCCTAAAACAACCTTAACACCTTCGGTTGCAATCCAAACCCAAATGCTGTTTAAAATTTCAGCAAAACTCATATTTTACTCCTTTGTAATTTATTAAATTTATATCATATACTAAATTATAAAAGTTGAACAATCAACTTTAAAATATTTTAAAACTATATTATTATTTTGTCAATAGCATTATTATATATACACTTTTACTTTTAATCATTTATATATTCATATAAAACCTTTTGTTTATTTAATCCACCTTTTTTAAAAACTGTATATTGACAAATTTATATGACCGTGTTATAATACCAGCACTAAATTAAAAGGAATAAAAAATATGAGCGATAGAAAAAAATTTGACCAAGCAAACAAAAACATAAAAATAAA
>JAFTUZ010000002.1 GCA_017466005.1 Clostridia bacterium
CATAAAAGCACTAGTGTTATTCTTTTTTAAATCTTCTTTTACAAATTCAAACTTTCTCATAATTACTCCTAGTTTATAATATATTTAATTATAACATTAAACATAAAAACTATAAAGTAATTTTAAACATAAAATAAAAAGCCCTATAAAGGCTTTTGTTGGAGCAAGTGAAGGGAATCGAACCCTCATATCCAGCTTGGGAAGCTGATGTTCTACCACTGAACTACACTTGCATAAAAACTTGACTTATTTAATTAGTTATGCAATAATTATAAAGCAATAGTTTAAAAAAGTCAAGCAATAGTTTAATATAAGATTTTAGTATATAAAACAAAAAACTCCTAAATTTAGGAGCTTTTTGTTTTAACTTTGATTTTATAGTTGCTTTTATTAACAATAATTTAATACATTAAACTATAAACTTTCTATTATTTCTATTAAGTTTTCAAAACTTTTTGCTTTGCTTATATTTTCTGGAATGTCTTGCTCTAAACCATATCCCCAGTTTACCCAAATAGCATTTAGCCCACAACTTAATCCAGCCTGAACATCAAATTTTGTATCCCCCACCATAACAGCAGTTTCTTTTTCAAATTTATCAGCAGTTTCTTTTATAATTTCCCCTTTGCTGTAATGTGGCTTTTCTGGATTATCTCCATACACGTTATCAAAGTATTTATATAAATCTAAAATCTTAAGTTCTCTTTCACAAATTTCTTGCATTTGCAAACTTACGGTATTTAACGTATAACCTTTATTTTTTAAATAACTTAAACAGTTTTCTATACCTTTTATGTGCGAAATATTTTCAATTTCTAAATTATTAAAAATTTCTATATATTTTTCCACCGCTAGTTTAGAATTTTCTTTTCCAAAATAATTTTCAAAAGTACAAATTAAAGGCGGGCCAATTAAAGTTCTAAAATTTATATTTGTGATATCTACATTAAAATACTCAAATAATTTTTTTAAAACAGGAATTTGGGTTTCGGAAGAATGAATCATTGTTCCTTCTAAATCAAACAAAATAGTTTTTATCATCTTACCCCCTATTGCAAGATTTTTGCATATATTTTTCTATTTTTACGTGTTTTTTGCTTACTTTTTTAACATTTTTTAATTATTGAAAATCTTTTTCATTCAAACGTTGGAATAATGGCTCAAATTTTCCAAGGTTTTTTCCACCTTCAAATTCCACAACTTCCCACTTAACAGGTTCTTCAATTTTTAAATAATCTCTAATTTTTTGTGAACTAAAAGGCATAAACGGATTGAATAGCGAAGAAAGGTTTGCAATAACAAAAGCACAAGTTGCCATTACATCATTAAATTCTGTTTTATCTTCGTTTTTAAATAAAACCCAAGGTTGTTTTGTATCGTAGTATTTATTCGCTTCTTCCACCAACCCCATAACAGTAGCAAGAGCATCTTTAAAACATATATTTTCTATAAGTTCGCTTGTTTTTTCATAAGTTTGTTCTACAAGTTTTCTTATTTCTGGGTCAACTTTCCCGGCAGGAACAACACCATCTAAACCTTTATAGTTTAAAGTTCTGTTTACAAAGTTTGCAAATTTATTAACAATTTCCCCATTGTGCAAAGCCAAAATAATGTCGGTACTAAATTCGGTATCTTTCTTTTCCGGACCATTTGCAATACATAAATATCTAATAGTATCAGGGTTATAAACTTCTAGCATATCTTTCATAGTAGAGCCATTCCCCTTACTTTTACTCATCTTTTCACCTTTGGCATTTAAAAACTCTATTGCAACACAATAGTCTGGCAAATAAAAATCTTCTTTCATTGCAAGCAATAATGCTGGGAAAATAATTGTATGGAAAACAATATTGTCTTTTCCGTGGCACATATAAATTTTATTAGTTCCGTTGTGGTGGTTTTTCCAATAATCTTCCCAATTTAAACCATTTTCTTCACAATATTTTTGCGTAGCAGTAATATATCCCCAAACCGCTTCTATCCACACATAAATTTTCTTTTCATCATAACCTTCAAGTGGAACATCAATTCCCCAGTTTAAATCTCTGGTAACAGCACGTTCTACCAAACCTTCTCCTAAAAATTTAGCAGTTTCGTTAACCGAGTTTTTGCGCCAGTTATCTTTACAGTTTTCAAAATGCTCTTGTAATTCTTTTTGCAATTTAGGTAAATCAAAATATAAATTTGTGTTTTCTCTTATTTCAGTTTGACTACCACAAATACGGCATTTAGATTTTAATAAATCTTCGTTAGTAAACACATAACCACAGTCACCACATTGGTCACCTTTACTCACACCACCACATTTAGGGCAAACAACCTCTACTTCACGGTCGTAAACAAATTTATTACATTTTGTACAAAAAGATGCTTTTTCTGTTTTAGGAAAAATAAAACCATTGTTTATAAGTTTAG
>JAFTUZ010000032.1 GCA_017466005.1 Clostridia bacterium
CTGCCAAAGACAGCAAGTGAACTTTGTTCATAATCCGCAAGGGCTTGCCGAGGTGAAGTTTCAAAGAAAATAATTTTCCTTGTGCTTTACTTTATGGCGCAAGGATTTTTGTTTTGTTAGAAATCTATCAAGGAGGGTTCCAGTCGAGATGTCAAAGAATTTTGAACTCAAACAACAACAAGTGCAAGACATCAAGGCAAAAATTGAAAAAGCCGCATCTATAGTGTTTGTTGACTACAGAGGTATCAATGTAGCAGACGACACAGAACTTCGTAACAAGTTACGTAGTGCTGGTTGTGAATATCACGTTTACAAAAACCGTATTATGAAACTTGCATTAAACGAATGTGGAATTTCTAGCCTTGACGACAAACTCGAAGGCACACTCGCTGTAGCTTTTAGTTATAACAGCGAAATCGATGCTGCTAAGGCAATGAAACAAAGTGTAGATAAAGAACAACTTACTTTTAAGTTTGGTCTTATTGGCACTCAAACAATTGACGAAGCAGGGTTGAAGGCTCTTGCTAACCTACCAAGCAAAGATATTTTGGTTGCTCAACTTTTGGGATTACTCAATGGTCCTGCAACTGGACTTGTTAGCGTTCTCAATGGGCCTATCCGCGGATTGGCTGTTGCATTAAATGCTATTGCGACAAAAAACTAAAAACTAAATAATCTTTAAAGGAGAAATCATTATGTCAAAAGTTAACGAATTAGTTGAACAAATCAAAACTTTAACTGTTGTTGAAGTTAGCGAATTAGTTAAAGCATTAGAAGATGAATTTGGAGTAAGTGCTGCTGCTCCTGTAGCTGTAGCTGCTGCTCCTGTAGCAGGTGCTGCTCCAGCTGCTGCTGAAGCTGCTGCTGAAAAAGCAACCTACAATGTTGTGCTTAAAGGTATTAAACCAGACGCAAGCAAAGTTGGTGTAATTAAAATTGTTAAAGAAGTAACTGGTCTTGGCTTAACAGAAGCTAAAGAATTAGTTGAAAACGCTCCTAAAGCAGTTAAAGAAAACGCTGCTCCAGACGAAGCTAAAGAACTTAAAGCTAAACTTGAAGAAGCTGGTGCTGAAATTGAACTTGCTTAATGTTCAATTAAGTATTAACAATAAAATTAATTATAAAAGAAGTATAATCGGTTGATTATACTTTTTCTTTTTCTTTTTCTTTTGACTTTTGTTTTGTAGTGTGGTATTATTTTGTTTATGAGATATAAAACATTAAATTTAAAAGAATATGACCCTAGTGTGGAACAAGCTATTGCTTTGGTGGAATTAGAAATTCAAAGAAGCATAAAAGAAGGATATTATGCAATAAAAATAATACACGGTTATGGCTCTCATGGAGTAGGCGGAGTAATTAAAAAAGAATTACAAAAGTGGAAAATTAAAGCAAAAAGCAGGGGATTAATTTTAGAGTATGTAAAAGGTGAAAATTGGTCTGACTCAAACCCAACAGTTCAGAAAATTAAAAAAATTTGCCCAGAAGTGCTTGGGGATTTTGAACTTTTTACCACAAACCCTGGTATTAGTGTAGTTTTAATAAACAAGCCAGAAAAAATATAAAATAAAAAATCACAGATTTAACTGTGATTTTTTTATTAATAAGTGTATCCGCTTAAGAATTTGGTTAAGAATGCTTGACCTTCGGTAGTAGTTGTTAAACTATTTATAAATGTTTCTAAATTTGCATCAGGCTCTTTATTATTAGAAGCCACATATGCCTCATAAGCATTTCTATTGTTTGTTGAATCAACTATATCGGTAGAATCTTTATCAAATACTGTGTTTTTAAATGGGGAATTATCGCCAAATATTTCAGCTGTTTCAAGTTCCACTAAAGATTTTTCTGTAAGTTTTAGGTCATCTAAAGTGCTACCCAAATTATTCAAAGTTGTACTTGATGGTATTAATGTTAAAATTCCGGTTGTTGATGTACCAAATAAATCTTCAACGGTTAATGTGTTTATAGTTGTTTCTAAATTACTAATAGTAATTGGTGCATCAGTTGTACCTTTATTAACAATAGCATTTAAAATATTATTAGATTCATAGTTAGGGAAAAGGTCTGATATTTTTAAGTTTTCAAACACGTTGCTTGGATTTGTAAACATATCTCCAACAGGAATTTTTGCAATAGTTTTCATTATTGCAGAAGTGTTTTCATCTACAGTTATTTCAAGTAATTCTCCCATAGTTTCGGTAGAGTTTTCAAATACTGATTTAAGTGCTGTTGATGGAGTGTCTCCAAATAAGTCTGCAACTTTTACGCCAGCAACAATTTTTAACATACCGGTAGGGTTGTTAAGTTCAAGTAAATCGCCTAATGTTTTAGTAGAAGATAAGAAAGCTTCTTTAAGTGCCTCTCCTGGATTATCGCCAAACAAACCTGCAACTTTTACTGTTTCTACTAATGATATAATTCCACTGGTTGTTCCTTCTATTTCTAAAAGGTCTTTTAAAGTAAGGTTTTCATCTTCTGTAAATGCTTCTTTAATTGCTGTGTTTGCGTTACCGTTAAATAATTTTCCAACACTAACTTTAGCAACTATTTCCATAATTCCGGTAGGGGAAGAAATTTCAAGCATTTCGCCAAGGGTGGTAGTAGAAGATTTTAAAGCGTTCATTAAACTGTTTGGGTCTTCAAAAATATCTCCAAGTGTAACACTACCAATAACTTTCATAATTCCAGCATCGGAATTTGTAAGGTCGGAAATAGAAATTGATTTTAGTGCGTGGTTAAGAGCATTATATCCATCTTTTAAAGAGGTGAAAGTTTCATCTTTTATTGTCCATAAATCTTTGTCAAGTTGAGAAGATTCTTCTACTGGTTCTATTAATTGCATAATTGTACCAAAAGTTTCTGTACTCGAACAAAGAGCATCAGATATTGTTTGTGAGTTGTAGAATAAATCGTTTAATGTAATGTTGTGGATTAAACTCATCATTTTAGTATTTGTTGTAGCAATGCTAGAACCATTCATTGTTCCAGCAACTAAATTACCTAAAGTAATTTGATTTAACTGATTATCATATGCGTTTGCTTCATTTTCAATAAGAGTGTTAAATGTTATGTTGGCAATAGGTAATAAAAGTGCGTTAGTGTAATCTAAATTAGGTAATAATTCTTGAATTGTTCTTGCTTCGGCTTTTAAGTAATCTTTAATTATATCAGATTCAAGCAAAATTTCTGCCAAAGTTACATTTTTAATTACCGGCATTATACCGCTTTCTGTGCTTATTAAATCACCTAAAGTTGCGGTATCCATAACAGTTGCAAAAGAGCTTTTACCGCCGTCCATTATTTCGCCAATAGTTATTTCTCCAATTGATGCCAATAATTTTTCCATAGCGGTTGGATTATCAATTTGGTCTAGTGGTGTGATATCTATAATTTGATTTAAAGCAACAGTTTTCATATATTCGCCAAGGTCGTTTATTTTTGTTGCTTTAAATTCGTCGGTTTGAGTAAAGTTGTAATCTTGTAATCCTAGTGCATCTTCGCCAAATAAATCTAGTAAAGTACCAACACTCATATCATCTGCAACGTCTTCTATTTTTAATTTTGTAACAGGGGTGTTTAATAAAGTACTATATTCGGATTCATTAGGAATATATTCAGCACCAAGTGCAGTTTGTAAAATTGAAAGTGTTAAGGTTTCTTCTCCGTACATAGTAGGGAAAACATCAAGTGCTTGTTGTATTGTTAGTTCTCTTAAAGTTTTCATAACTGGGGCTTGCTGTGTACCTATATTATAAATAGGGTCGGTAACAGCAGGGTAGTCATAAACTGTGATATCTACAGAGATAGCATCTAAAATTTCTCCAATTTTAGCGGTTTCGTAAACAGCAGGTAAAACTGCATCTACAAATTTATCTAAATTATTTACAGCATCTAAAATTTCTATATCGCCAACTTTAGTTGTGTTGCCATTATAAGTAACTTCTTTATCATAAACGTTGCCAATAGAAATTCCAATTATTGTTTCAGGTATAGCAAGGCCATATTCGTCTGCTTGGTAAAGTGTCATATGAACATAATTGTCTTTAACTTCAAGCGCATCTTGAATTAACATATTAACTGTTTTATTATTAAATTCTTCTCCTAAAGGTGATTGAATTCCTAAAGTTTTTGAAAGTTGTTCAAAAGTAACACAATAATAAACGTAAAGCCCAAAACCGCCTATACAGAAAACCAATAAAAACAGTGCAGTACACATACCCATAAAGAAAGGGAGGCAACCGCCTTTTCTTTTAACTTTTACCTTTTGTGGCTTTTGGTTAATAGATTGTTGAGTATTTTGTATAGGCTGTTGATTTGTATCGTTTGGGTTTTGATTGTATTGATTTGACATAAAAACTCCTAATCATTTATTTTGTTCTATTTTTTTAAAGATATGTAAAATAAATTAAAGCAATTTTATGCTTTTAATATATCAATTGTTTAAAAAATAGTCAATTAAAAAATATAAAAACTAGCAAATTGCTAGTTTTGTTATTGAGCAATAATTTCTACATAAAACTTTGCTTCTATGTTTGGTGCAAACCTAACTTTTGCATTAAATCTGCCTAACATTTTAATAGTTGGTAATTCAATTTGTTGTTTTTTAACCACATATCCAGATTGATTTAACTTTTCTTCAACTTCTTTTGATGTTACCGAGCCAAAAAGTTTACCATTTTCACCAACTTTAACTGGGAAGGTAAACACTTTTTCTTTAAGGCTTTCTGCTGTTTTACGGAATGCTGCTAATTCTTCTTGTTTATGAAATTCTTTAGCGTTTTTTTCTTGTGCAAGCATATTTTTGTTAATGCTTGTAGCAGGTTTTGCCAAATTTTGTTTAAGCAAAAAGTTTCTTGCATAACCATCGTTAACTTTTACTAAATCACCTTTTTTACCGGTTCCTTTAATATCTGTAAGTAAAATAACTTCCATATAATTACTCCTTAAATTAATTTCAGATATATTATAGAACAAATTTTATTTTTTGTAAACTATTATAATTTAAAATATGTATATAATTTTGGTATTGGGGGAAGATAACAAAAAGGAGAGTAAGATATATGGATATAAAATGTAGAAGAACAACTTGCCAACACAATAAAGGGCAAACTTGTTGTGCAAACAAAGTAAATATAAATTTACACGCAAATTGTGATACTTATGAATTTAGTTGTAAAAATGTGGAAGATTTTAGTAAAGATATGTTTGAATCGGCACCTGAATTTGCAAATTCAAGACATATAAAAGATGTTAAACTTAAATGCGGTGCGGAAAAATGTTTGTTTAATAAAGATGGCAGATGCCATGCAAACGGCATTACAGTTATAGATAATAACGAAATTAGTGCTTGTTCTACATTTATAGAAGATTGTTAAATTAAAAACACGGATTAATGCCGTGTTTTTTTATAAAAAATGATTAAAATTGCTAACAATTTTATAAAAAATATGCTAATCTATAAAATAAGTAGTTTTAAATTATAAAATAATTAATAACTATCTGTATAAAATTTATTTTTAAAGTTGGGTTGAGAGAATTATGGATTTTTATAAAGAAATAGAATTCAGAAAACATTTATTAAAAGTTTGTAGAGATAGAGAGTTAAGAGGGGTTGCATTAGATTATTTTAAAGATTTAAGTGAAAAATTTGAAGGTCAAAATTTTACAAAAGCAAATTTTGAAACTTTGTTGGTAGATGGGAAAGAAATTGAGCAATATGTTGTAAAAGAAGTTTTTGCAACAAAAGAAGAAGCATCTGCGGAAGAAATATTTTTATATTTATTTAAATCAAATGTTCAAAAAATTAAAGCATTTAATTTATCAGTTTTTTCACTAGATCCAAGAAATGGGTGCTATAATCATGATGAAAAAACTGTTGAGATAGGACAAAAAAATTTTAAGGAACTTTTTTCCAAACGCTATAGTGCGGTTCTTATAGATAGACCAGAAGGTATGAGTGATAAAGAGTGGAAAAAGTATTTAAAAGCAGAAGAAAAGAAAATAGCAAAAGAAGATAGAATAAATAATAAAGCAAGAAAAAAATTAGTAGAGATGAAGATTGAAACTGATGCGAAACACGTAATGTATCATGAATTAAGCCATGTTTTTGAAATTAAAACATTTGAAAACAGAAAGTATCGAAAAGTTGGTATATCTAACGAAATTTTTGCTGATGTGAATAAGGGATTGGTTTTGATTAATGATAAACAAAACATCACCAAAGATGATGTAAAAAATGCTAAAATTATTGAAGATGGTGTGCGTTATTTTGATGAATCATCACCCAAAGATTCTCTTCGTTTTATGATTAAAGAAGGTGCGGTATCAATTTCAGAAATTTTTAATGAAGAATTTGCTTGTTTAATAGATGATTCTTTAAATATCAAAAAAAATGAAAATATAACATATAAAGATAAACTTGTTAAAAAAGCATATTTAGAGGGAGATTGTGCTTATAATATAAATTATGATATATCTATGTTGTTAAAACTTGCTATTGGAGATGTGGATTATAAAGATTTAAGGTTTAATAGTAAAAAACTTATTGAAAAGGTAAATAATTTAAATATATCTGCCACAAAGTTGCAAAGCGTACAGGAACAATTTTTAAATAATTTAACAAAAACAAATTTTTGTGACGAGTTTAAGTTTTCTAAGGCGGATTTTAACAAAGAATTAAAAACTTGTGGTGTATTTGACACAATTGCTGCTATGGTTCATGTTTCAGATAAATTTGGAGAACAATTTAGTGCTGATTTTTGTAGGTATGGAAGCAATTATAAAGCAATTGTTCAGGATTTGCTTATAGAGAGTATTAAAAATGATATAATTTTAGAAATAAATAATCCGAATCTTGTTAAAGATGCTGCATATTTTGAAAAAATTGATTCAAAATTAAAAACTATAGACCAATTTATTTTATATCCAAATGTTGTGGTATCATTTTTTTCAAGGGAAGTGTTTGGTGAGTTGGCAAAAAATGAATTATTTATTACATCTGTTGGGCAATATGCTAATAAATATGCCGATAGAACACACATAACTAATTTTAATGAATTAATTAATGAAGTTAAAAAATGTGCTAATCAAAATAATATAAACCTTGAAAATATGAGTTTTTTTAAAGAACAAAAAGAAATAGAAGAAAATAGAATACAATTAGAAAAAGAAAGCGAATTAATAAAGAAAGAAAGAGAATTAGCAAAATATGGTTCGCACTATACAAAATGGATGGAGGCAAGAGCACGCGCTAGTTTACGGAGAAATACTAATCAAAATCAAGATGGATTAAATAAAGTTAATATGACTGTTGAGAGTAATAATCAAGAGAATAACACTACAAGCAAAGAAGCAGAAATGGGGAGTGGTTGGTAATGAAAATAGATAAATCAGAAAAGCAGTTTTGGAACAAAAAGAAATTTAAAAAAGTAGATGAAATTTTAAAAGAAGAGTTTAAAGATGTTCCAAAAGGAATTGGTTTTTGTCATAAAATATGGGCAAGAAAAAAGCAATTATTAAAAGAAATGTATGGTATAAATTGGCAAAGTCCTGCCGATTTAAATCCAAGAATTATATTTGATTAATTATTTTACTTAATAAACAAAAAACTGTGTTAAATAAACACAGTTTTTTTATAGGTCATTAAAATTTATAAGTTCTATATCTTTAAAAACATTTAATTCTTTGGCTTTTTTAAGTTCTTCAATTTCGTCTTCACGATATAAATAAGTTGTATGTATTCTGGTGTAATCATCTATAAAACCAGGTGTTGTCATAAGTTCTATTGTTAAATCAGATTTTCCGTATTGGTTGCAAAGTTCTTGTAAAGTTTCTACTGTTGCACCCCAGTCGTGAAAAGAAAAACAAAAAGCATCGGCTGTTTTAACACCATTTTCTTTTGCGTAATTTTGTGCATCTTTGGTCATGGCACGTATAGGTAAATTATACTCTTTTGCTAATTCTACAAGTGCTTTATAAATTACTGGCACTTCGTGAAAATAGTGATGGTAGTCTAGGTGGCTTGGTTTTATACCAAAAGACAAAAATTTTTCAATTTGTGCTTTAAGTTCTTTTTTAGCATCTTCATATTTTGTCCAATATCCTAAAGAGCACATATAATGAAAAACGCCTTTTTCATCTACCAAACTTTTAATTTGTTTTGGTGCAAGTATAGGTTTACCATAGGTAAGGTTAAGGTGAACACCAATGTTTGTATAGCCCTTGCTTTTACAAATTTCTAATGCGTGGTTTGCGTATTCTGCATTAACCATAACGCTTGCACTTGTTACAAGGTTATTATCTAAACAGTATTCAATTCCTTTATTAACACTTTCCGAAAACCCAAAATCATCTGCATTTATTATTAATTTCATTTTCCCCCCTTAAAACAAAAAAGAAAAGGCAATATATATTTGCCTTTTAAATTTCACAAACTTATGCTGCTGGTTTTTGAGCATCGCTAAGTAATTTAGCCAAATTTGCTTTTTTACGACTAGCAGTGTTTGCGTGATAAACATTGTCCAAACGAGCACGGTCAATTAAACTGAAAACAAGTTGTAATTGTTTGTTTGCGTTTTCAAAATCTTTTGCAGTAACTTGTTCACGGAATTTACGCACTTCAGTAGCAATGCGGCTTTTTTTAGCTTTATTAGCTTGTCTTGCTTGTTCGTTTGTTACAATTCTTTTTTTCTGTGATTTAATGTTTGCCACTTGAATAACTCCTTGTATTTTTATGAATATGACAAATTATAGCACAAAAATTTTTCTTTTGCAAGAGTTATTAAGCATTTTTTTGTAAATAATTAAAATTATGATGAAAAAAACAATTAATTTTTATTCCGACCTTGCAGATGAAAGAATTTCTGCAAGTAATAGCAAAATAATGGGCGAGCAAACTTATAGTGGCAAGTATGGGCTTAAAAAGTTTGAGTTTACAGTAAAAAAGGAAGATGAAAAAGTGCTAGGCAAATCGGCTGGTAATTATGTAACAATAAATTGTAGTAAATTGCTTGCTCATTTAACACGAGTGCAAGATTATGTGGCAAAAGAAGTGGCTTATGCGTTACGCAAGTTTATTTTATCTACTACAAATAAAAAGAATCCGTTTGTGCTGGTGGTTGGGCTTGGTAATGGTGGAATGGTGGCAGATAGTTTGGGGGTAAAAGTGGCAGAAAACTTGCTTATAACTCATGGTATGCCAGAATTTGCACGAGAAGAGTTGGGGGATTTATCGGCAATAATACCAGGGGTGGGTGGTTGTACTGGTATTGCAACTTACGATATTATTGCTGGCGTTTGTGAAAAGGTAAAACCTGATGTTGTTATTGCAATAGATACATTAACA
>JAFTUZ010000033.1 GCA_017466005.1 Clostridia bacterium
ACCTGTTACTGCTGTTCCGGTAAACCATGTTGCACCATCTGCTCCCGCAGCACCTGGCAAACCTTGTTCACCTTGTATTCCTTGTTCACCTTGTGGACCAGCAGGACCAGTTGCCCCGGTATCTCCTTTAGGGCCTGCTTCGCCACAACCTACTAGCATTCCTGTACAACCTAAAAGTACTCCCATACTCATTACGGTTGTAAACAAGGTTTTTCTTAAACCCTTTTTCTTAATTTTTTCTAGTTTGTTTTCTCTTGTTTCTAGTGTTATTTTATTTTTATTAAACATTTTTCCCTCCCTATTACAAAACACACATTTAACTAATTGATAGATGTGTGTAATTAATAATAAAAAAATAGTATTTATAAAAAAAATTGTAAAAAATTTAAAATTTATGTCATTTTTATTTGTTAAATATTGTTTTATTTGTTAAAATGTTAATATTACAACATTAAAACACACATCTATCAATTAGTTAGACGTATGTTTTTTTATTATTATAAATTACTAGATTTATATATAATAATTTGCAATTTTATATAAAAAACAAGGTATGTTAACCTTGTTTTTATTTTACTTATTTTTGATTTATTGGTAATATTTATTTTATGGAAAAAGTTGAAAATATAAAATGGGGGCTTAACAGAAATATATTAAAGTATATAGCAGTTATTGCTATGCTTTTAGACCATATTGCTTTAATGTTAATTCCTGCCTATACGGCTTTGTGGGTTGTTTTACGAGTTATTGGCCGACTAACCGCCCCTATTATGTGTTATTTTTTAGCACAAGGATTTTTTTACACATCTAACAAATTTAAGTATGGTTTAAGGCTGTTTATATTTGCATTAATTTCACAATTTGCCTATACTTTTGCATTTTTTAATAGTTTTTTTGTTTTTGATTTTAATTTTATTTTTACTTTGTTTTTATGTTTTTTAATGCTTGGTGCATATACTAAAATTTTAAACCCTTTTATTAAATGGGCTTGTGTTATTTTAATTATTTTACTAACTTATCCTTGTGATTGGGGGCTTTACGCACCGCTTTTGGTTTTAATGTTTTATATATTAAAAGATTATAAACAGCAACAAATAATGGCATTTGTTTTAATTACACTTTTATTTGTGGTTTATCAAATTTTAACTAATGTTTTTAGCAATATTTCTATAATATTTCCTATTATTCAACTTGGGCTACTTTTGTTTATTCCTGTTATTTATTTATACAACCAACAAAGTGGTAGTAAAAACCGTTTTCATAAATGGTTTTTTTATATTTTTTATCCGTTACATTTAATTGTTTTAGGAATATTAAATTTTTTTATTTAACAGCAAAAAACTGCACTATTTAAAGTGCAGTTTTGCATTTATTAGTAATTTTATATAATTTAATTTTTTACGTTTAAACATACAACGGAAGAAGAACACATCTACAAACTCCCAAACAAACGCCCAAGATACAATTTCTACCAAAGTACGAACAATTAAGTTAACGTTCCACCAAGTTAAAAAGCAAAACAATACTGTTAGTAAAGCACCAACGCCAAGCAAAATTAAAGATATAAAATAATAATGTTTTAGTTCGTTTTTTTCATCTTGTAAATATAATTTATAATGTTTTTTAAATGCCTTTACACAATCTTCTTGCTCTTTTTCACTTACTGGTTTTGGGGTTTCTATATAAACGCAAATTTTACTATTCTTTTTTGCATCTTCGGTAGAATGCTCTATATGTTTTGCAATTTCTGGTTTTAGTGATAAATTATTTTCTTCTGAATATGGCGAAAACATTTCGTTTGCATTATTTAGTTTTAATGTTATATGTTGTGTTGTTGTTTTATTTTTCATATTAAACCTTCTTTTAATACTATAATTTTAACAACTAAATTTTAAAATTGCAACAAAATTTAAAGCCCAAATTTAATTTAATGCAAAAGTGGGGAAAGTTTGCACGCCTTATGGCGTAAAGCAAAACGCATTTTGCTTTTTGCTTGCCACGCACCTTTGGTGCGTGGAGCAAACTTTCCCCACCTTTAAAACTACTCTTGCTCGTAATCTTGCTGAATATATTGTTGCACACTTATAGACTTATTATACTTTTTAATTTTGCTTCTAAACACAAGCCAAGCAATAATTTCTACAACAAGTGCAGCACCCCACGCAACAAGTGTTAAAATTCCACCGCCAGAAATTATTCCAAAGAATACTAATGTGGTTATAAGCCCTATTGTTCTACCAACAAAGTTAAATATTATAAAGTACCAAAAATTAAATTTAACCGAACCACATACAATACACAAAATATCATCTGGGAACACTGGGAATAAAACTGTTAAAAAGTAAATAAACTTACCTTTTTTGTTAATAAAACTTGCCCATTTATCGTACTCTTGTTCCGAACCAGCACACCATTTAACGGCAATTTTACCCCATTTTCTACCAATGCCATATGCAATAATAGCACCTAGCATATATGCCGAAATTGCCACACAAACCAAAGTTGTGTAAGTTGTCATTTCTTGTGGCAATATTGTAAACACCGCCAAAATTATAACATAAGCAGGTATTGGAATAAGCACTTGCACAAACAACAGCACCCAAACAACTACCCACGTCCAGTTGCCAGCATTTATAACTAAATCTTTAAGCCAATTAGTAACAGCATCAAACGAAAAGATAAGTTCAAACACAAACATTAAAAATGTGCAAAGCAGTGCAACTTCTAACAGTTTTTTACACTGATGCATTGTTTCTATTTTCATAAAATTTTCCTTAAATTAATTTTCAAACTGGCTATTATACAGTTCAGCATAAAAACCATTTTTAGCAATAAGTTCTTCATGGTTTCCGCTTTCTATAATGTCACCATCTTTCATAACTAATATTATATCAGAATTTTTAATGGTTGACAAGCGGTGAGCAATAACAAATGATGTCCTATTTTTCATAAGTTTATCCATTGCTTGCTGAATTAATTCTTCTGTTCTGGTATCTACCGAACTTGTTGCCTCATCTAAAATAAGCATTGGCCCATTTTTAACCATTGCTCTTGCTATGGTTAAAAGTTGTTTTTGCCCTGCCGAGATAGATGTGTTATCGTCCATTATTGTATCATAGCCTTCTGGCAATGTTCTTATAAAGTGGTCCACACCAGCAGTTTTACAAGCTTCTATAACTTGCTCGTCGGTTACATCTTTTTTACTATATACAATATTCTCTTTTATTGTGCCTTCAAACATCCAAGTATCTTGCAACACCATAGAAAACATTTCGTGAACATTTTCACGAGTTAATTCGTTGGTTGGCACACCATCTATATAAATATTTCCGCCATTTAATTCGTAAAAACGCATAAGCAAGTTTACTAATGTTGTTTTACCAGCACCAGTTGGCCCTACAATAGCCACTTTTTGCCCTGCTTTCACACTTACCGAGAAATCTTTAATTACAAGTTTTCCCTTTTTATACCCAAACTTAACGTTTTTAAATTCCACATCGCCTTTAACTAGTTTTGGGTCTAGATATTTTTGTTTATAAACATTTAATTGTAAATTTTGTTTTAATGTTAAATTGTTAAAGTGTTTAACTTTTTCTTTTTGAATAATTAAATCTTTAACTTTAAACTGTTTGCTAAATTTAAATTTTACATTGTGTTCGTTTTTCATTTCTTTTTCATCTAAAAATTCAAACACACGTTCGCTTGCTGCAGCGGTTGATTGAAGCATAGTTAAGGCCTGTGCCATTTGAGAAAGTGGCTGAGTAAACAAGCGAATATAAATCATAAACGCAACAATTACACCAAAGCCAATATAGCCAGAAATTGCAAGTGCAACACCAACCACACAAACAACCACATAACCAAAGTTACCAACAAATGACATAAGTGGCATCATAAGACCAGATAAAAACTGACTTTTCCAAGCACTGTTATATAACTCGTTGTTTATTTCTTCAAATTTTGCTTTTACTTGTTTTTCGGCATTATATGCTTTTACAACAGTGTGGCCAGAATATGTTTCTTCTACATGGCCGTTTATTTGACCCAAACTTTTTTGTTGTGCTTTAAAGTATTTTTGAGATTTTTTCATAATAACGCCCATTATAGAAAAACCAATAGCAGTAGAAGCAATAGCCGCAAGTGCCATAATCCAGTTTGTTACAAACATCATAACAAGCGAACCTACAAACATAACAATAGATGTTACAAGTGATACAATAGAGTTGTTTAGCGACTGACCTATTGTATCTACATCGTTTGTTACCCTACTTAAAACATCTCCGTAACTATGTGAATCTAAATATTTAAGCGGAAGACGGTTGATTTTTTTACTAATATCATAACGCAACTTTCTTGAAAAAGATTGTGTTATCCACGACATTATAAGACCTTGAATAAGTTGGAATAATGCACCAGTTAAATAAAGTATAACAAGCAAAATTACAATATCCATTATAGCGTGCATATCTATACTGGTTGCAAGACCTTGTTGAATAAGGTTTGTTAAATCAGAAATTTGATTAGGACCAATTAAAGTAAACACAACCGATGCAGAAGCAAGGATTAATGCAATTACCATAAGTGGTAAATATTTTTTCATACTGCCAAAAAGTTTGCCCCAAGATTTTTTAGCATCTTTTGGTTTTTCAAAATTCCTGCCACCTTTTATAGGAGCAACAGTGGCGGAAGAAGATTTAGAATTACTCATCACCAAGTTCCTCCTTTGATAATTGTGAATATGCTATTTCTTTGTAAACATTACATTTTTTAAGCAATTCTTCGTGGGTACCTATTCCCACCATTTCGCCATTATCTAGTACAATAATTCGGTTTGCGTTTTTAATTGTTCCAATACGCTGACCAACTATTAAAACAGTACTATCTTGCGTGTGTTCACGCAATTCTTGGCGTAACTTTTTATCGGTTTTATAGTCAAGTGCCGAAAAACTATCATCAAAAATATAAATTTCCGGATTTCTAGCAATAGCCCTTGCAATAGCAAGCCTTTGTTTTTGCCCACCCGAAACGTTTGCTCCGCCTTGCTCTATTGTAGATTCGTATTTATTTTCCATACGTTCTACAAAATCTTTACCTTGTGCAACTTTTAAGGCAGTTTTTATATCTTCTTGTGTTGGTTTGTATTCGCCATTATCTCCGTATGCAATATTTGAGTTTACTGTTCCGCTAAACAACACTGCTTTTTGTGGAACATAACCCAATTTGTTGTGCAACTGTTCTAGCGTCATATCTTTTACATTAACACCATCTATTAAAACTTCCCCTTCGGTAGCATCATAAAAACGTGGCACTAAATTTATAAGTGTACTTTTTCCACTACCGGTAGAACCTATAAATGCCACAGTTTCGCCAGGGTTTGCAGTAAAACTAATATTTTTTAAAACATATTCTTCCGCACCTGGATATTTAAACGAAACATTTTTAAATTCTACTTTACCAGTGTTTGTTTTACTAATTGTAACACCTTGCCCATCTTTAACAGAAACATCGGTGTTTATAACCTCTTTTATTCTTTGCCAAGATGCAATAGCACGTGGAAGAACAATAAACACCATAACCAGCATCATAAAACTCATAACCACTTGCATTGCATAAGCAGTAAATACTACCATATCACCAAAAAGTGCAACACGGTCATAACCTACGGCACCATTTATTAAAATAGCACCTATTAAATAAACAGATAAAGTTAAACCATTCATAACAAGGCTCATAGACGGATTTAATATAGATAAAATTCCGTTTGTAGCCATATTAGTTTTTGTTAAATCTTGGTTTGCTTTATTAAATTTATCTTCTTGGTAGTTTTCGGCATTGTATGCTCTTACTACTCTTATACCCTTTAAATTTTCTCGTGCCAAACCATTAATAGCATCGGTTTGCTTTTGAATTTTTTTAAATCGTTTAAAAGTGAGTAATAAAATAACAACAATAACCAAAAGCATAAATGCAATAGCTACACCAGTAGCGGCAGACCATTGCCAAGATTTATCTAAAATTTTGCATATTGCCCAAACAGCCATAACTGGTGCTTTTATTAAAACTTGTAAACCAATTACAAAAGCCATTTGAACTTGTGTAACATCGTTTGTAGAACGAGTTATTAAACTTGCTGTACTAAATTTTTTCATTTCATTTAATGAAAAACTGTTTACTTTGTTAAAGATGTTACTGCGTAATCTTTTTGAAAAAGATGCGGCAACTCTTGAAACGCAAAACCCAGTTATTACAGCAAGTAATGCACTACCCAAAGCACAAGCCAGCATATAACCACCGTTTATCCAAACGTCGTTCATAGCAATATTTCCACCAGCAAGGCCAGTAGAAATTTCGTTCATAAAGTCGGGTAATTTTAAATCTAAAAACACTTGCCCAACAATTAAACATGCTGATAGAATCATCAGCAACCATTCCTTTAATTTAAAATTAGAAAAAAAGTTAAACATACTACTTCCTTTATATATTGTTTGTTTTAGCAGTTTTTACTGCCGCCCAAATTTGCTATTATTTGGTCTATAACTTTTAAAAACACTTCCAAATCTTTTTTGTCTATATTTTGCTGAATTATATTTTCTAGCCTATCTAAATATTTTTGTGCGTTACTAAAAAGCATTTCTGCCTTGTTTGTAAGTTCTATAGTTTTTAACCTACTATCTGATTGCGAAACCTTACGAATTATAAGCCCGCTTTTTTCCATTTGTTGCAAAATAACAGTAGCACTAGAACGCCTGATTTTTAAATGTTGTTCTATATTTTTTTGATAAACCGGCGTTTTGCTTTTTTTAATAAA
Source organism: Clostridia bacterium (assembly GCA_017466005.1). The sequence continues at coordinate 6,809 of JAFTUZ010000033.1, forward strand.
TAAAATTACCCACATTTGGTTAGGTGGTAAAATTTCTTTATCATTTTTTTTATCCAAGCACACATATCTTGCCATAACATTAGAAAGTGC
>JAFTUZ010000034.1 GCA_017466005.1 Clostridia bacterium
CGAGAGGACCAGGGTGAACGTACCTATGGTGTACCTGTTGTCGCGCCAGCGGCATTGCAGGGTAGCGATGTACGGAAAGGATAAACGCTGAAAGCATCTAAGCGTGAAACCTGCCTCAAGATAAGATATCCCACAGGGTTAACCTGGTAAGACCCCTTAAAGATTATGAGGTTGATAGGTTGGAGGTGTAAGTACAGTAATGTATTCAGCTGACCAATACTAATAGGTCGAGGGCTTGTTCAATTGAAGTTGCAATGAAATGCAATAGTTGCAGACTTCGCGTTGAAAAGCAAAAAAAGGTTTGTAAAAAGTATTGACAAAGATTAAACTTTATGATATATTTGTTATGCAGTTGTGAGTGTGTTACGCACACTGTACCATTTCTGGTGGCTATGGCGAAGGGGTCCCACCTGTTCTCATTCCGAACACAGAAGTTAAGCCCTTCAGCGCCGAAGATACTTGCCGAGCAGTTGGCTGGGAAAATAGGTCGTCGCCAGATTCTATTAGCAAGCACATCTTACGATATGCTTGCTTTTTTTATTTTTAAATCACCTAGTAGGTGTTTTTTTATTATTATTTATTTTAAATCAATATTAAATATTGTAAACTTTTATGATATATGATATAATAATGCCAATAAATATAAGGTGATTATATGAAAAATTCTATTATAGATGATTTTATAAATTATAACAATAAAACTTCTTTTGCATTTAATAAAAATAATGTTGATTTTTTTAATAATGTTTCTTTAAAAACTTTTGATAAATTTATAGAATTGAATAGTTTTAGCAAACTTTTGGAATATAAATATTTAAGAAATAATTTAGTAGATTTTGATTTAATAAATTTTAATAAAAAAAATATGAATGGAACTATTACATTTAGTAACGGAAATGAATGGTTTTTTAAAAGCACCGAATTAGATAATAGTTATATTTTTGCAATTAGACCAATGTTAAATAAAGATATTAATGTTGTTTTTTGTGAAGAATTAAGTTTGAAATATATTATTTATTTAAATGAAAATGGTAAAACAAAAACAATAAAGGAAACACCTATTTTAAATATAACTGGAATTGATAATGGCAAAAACAAGCGAATAATTCATATGTATGATAATGAAGATTTACCTGCAAAGTTTTTTATTGATGTTGATGAAGATATGAATGTATTTAAAACAAAAATAATTGCTAATTGTATAAAAGATGATTCGGTTTATTATAAAAAACCTGGTGTTTTTTGGGTATCAAATACCATAATTGAAGATGGAGAAATGTTAAATAAAGGCGATATTTTTAATTTAGATAAGCAGTTTTTTAAGCAAATTAAGGGTAAATTTGATAACGAAATATTGGAAAAATTAGATTTTAATAGTGGAATAGAGTTGGTAGAAAAGTTTACATCTAATGAAAAACAAATGTAAAATCTAGTTATAAAATAAAAAAATCACGAATAGTTTCGTGATTTTTTTATTTATAACAATTACATTTGTTCGGTATTTTCGTTCAATTCTTGTCTTTCGTCATATTTACCAAGTCCTCTTGATATAACATAATGAAGTATGCTTCGATTTAAATTTTCTTTTTCATAGATTTTTTTATAAACCGAACATGCTTCATGACCTTTTCTAGCAATTTGCTCAATTTGCCATTTTGATGCATTATCTGTAAATTCACTTGCAAAATTATTATATCTTACTTGGCGTTTTTCCTTTATTAAAGGGTAGTCTGTCATAGATTCACCTTCTGGCAAATTCCATTTTACAATAGCTACCATACATTGTTGTTTTTTATCTTCAAAAATTTCAGTAATTTGCTCGTCGTCATTTAACCAAATATTAAGCTCTTCTTTTGTAATATCTTTTACTAAAGATAGGTTATCATATTTTATATTTTTTGTTTCAGACATATAAATTCTCCTTTTAGGGACTTTTATTATAACATAATATTATTTCCTATGCAATATGTTTTTTAAAAAATATAAATTTTTACAAATTTTTTATTATTTGATAAAAAAGTAGGATTCAAATCCTACTTTTATTTATTAATATTTAAAAGCTTTTATGCCTAAATATTTTGCATTTTTGCCTAAAATTTCTTCTATACGTAATAATTGATTATATTTTGCAACACGGTCGGTACGAGAAGGTGCGCCAGTTTTTATTTGTCCAGTGTTAAGTGCAACAGCAATATCTGCAATAGATGTGTCTTCTGTTTCGCCACTACGGTGAGATACTACAGCAGTCCAATTTTGTTGTTGTGCTAAATTTATAGCTTCCACAGTTTCGGTAACTGTACCAATTTGGTTTAGTTTTATTAAAATTGAATTTGCAGAATTTTATTGTATTCCTTTTTGTAAAAGTTTTGTGTTAGTAACAAAAAGGTCATCTCCAACAATTTGAATTTGTTTTCCAAGTTCTTGTTTAAATATTTTCCAAGATTGCCAATCATCTTCTGCAAATCCATCTTCTATAGATATAATAGGGTATTTATTAATTAATGTTTTGTAGTATTCTAAAAGTTCGGCAGGGGTAAATAATTTTTCAGTTTTCCAGAAATAATATTTTCCGCTTTCATTAATTTTTTCTGCTTCTCCATACATTTCTGAAGAGGCAACATCTAATGCTATTTTAATTTTTCCAGTGTAACCAGCTTTTTCTATTGCGGAAGTAATAAGTTGAAGTGCTTGCTCGTCACTTTCAAGATTAGGTGCAAATCCACCTTCATCACCAACGGCTGTGCTTAATTTTTGTGATTTAATAATGCTTTTTAATGTGTGAAAAATTTCAACACACATTCTTACTGCTTCGCTAAAAGTTTTAGCACCAACTGGCATAATCATAAATTCTTGTATATTAAGGTTGTTATCGGCATGCTTACCGCCATTTATAACATTCATCATAGGAACGGGCAATGTTACGCCATTTTTATTACCTAAATATTCAAATAAATTTAAACCTTTTGCGTTTGCAACAGCCTTGCAACAAGCAAGAGAAACTGATAAAATTGCATTTGCACCAAGATTTCCTTTATTGTTCGTTCCATCTAATTCTATTAAAGTTTGGTCTAAAAGTTTTTGATTACTAGCATCAAATCCTACAAGTTTTTTTGCAATAATTTTATTAACATTTTCTACAGCCTTTTCAACAGATTTACCCATATAGTAATCTTTTTTACCATCTCTTAATTCTACAGCTTCGTGAACACCGGTAGAGGCACCACTTGGTACAGATGCGCGCCCTATAACTCCATTTTCTAAAATAACATCTGTTTCAACAGTAGGGTTACCACGACTATCTAAAATTTGTCTTGATTGAATTGATTTAATTTTATAACTTTCCATAAGTTCCTCCTAGATATAGAAAGTATAACATAATTAGTAGAAAATATGAATCAAATTAATATTAATTTAAATTTTTAATTGTTAAAATTTGTTATTGCATATGTATTATTTTTTTAATTTTATAATAAAAAAATATTAATTTTTCAAACAAAAAAACATACATCTAACTATCTGTTAGATGTATGTTTTTATATTGTAATACTTACATTTTAACATATAAAAATAGTTTTTCCAAACAAAATCGCTATATTCATTTATTAATATACAAATTTTTTATTTTTCATTTTCATTTTATTACAAATTACACACATCTAACAGATAGTTAAATGTGTGTTTTATAATAAGGAGGGAAAATGTTTAATAAAAATAAAATCAAATTAGAAACAAGGGAGAATAAATTAGAAAAAATAAAGAAAAAGGGCTTAAGAAAAACCTTGTTTACAACGGTAATGAGTATGGGAGTATTGCTTGGTTGTACCGGAATGCTAGTAGGTTGTGGCGAAGCGGGACCTAAAGGAGATACCGGAGCAACTGGGCCAGCTGGTCCACAAGGAATTGCTGGTTCAAGTTTTTTAACAGATGAAGGTGTGCCAGCAAGTACATATGGAGCAAATGGTGATGTGTATTTAGATACAACAACATTTAATTTATATAAAAAAGTAGATGGTGTTTGGACAGAGTTGGGCAACATTAAAGGTGGCCAAGGAGAAACAGGTCCGCAAGGTTCAGAAGGTCCAACTGGTCCGCAAGGAGAGCAAGGAATACAAGGTGAAACCGGACCAGAAGGTCCACAAGGCCCACAGGGGGAAACTGGTGCTGATGGTGCAACATGGCTTACAGGAAACACTGTTACAGGTACTGGTAATGGAATAAATGCTACAGTTGATAATTCTAAAGTAGGTGACTTGTATTTTAACATTGAAACATGTGATATTTACATTTGTACGGCCGAAAATACTTGGAACTGGTTGGTAAACATAAAAGGTGACAAAGGTGAGCAAGGTGTACAAGGCGAGGCAGGTAAAGATGGTGTTAGTATTTATGTAGGCTATGATGGTTATGTTTGGAGTGGAACTGAAAGAACAGAGTTAAAATTGGCTGACCTTAATTTAGGTGAAGATGTTATTGAAAACACTGTTGGTATTGAAAATATGAGTTATTTTGCTGGTTCTTATATAGATACAAGTTCAGCACAAGTAGCTTTAATGGGGTATTTTAAAGAAAATGCTGGATTAACTGTTTATGGTAATTCGATAGTAAAAAAATTAACAGTTTATTCAGAGAATGCAGGTGTTTTAAAAGTTGGCACTGCTAAAGTAACTGATGTAGTTAATGCAAGAAAAGATGGAACTGATGGCTTAACACTTACAAATGAAAACAGTTTTAACTTGGTGGCAGGCAAAAACGTTATTGAAGTTAACTTAACTGTTGCAGATGACGAAACTATTGTTTTAGGTGGTAATGGTTCTACTGCATCGTTATACTATGCTTCTGGTATTGATTATGAAGATGAACAAGGTTTATTTACTGTTTTAGATAATCAAGCACATACTGGTGTGTATTCTGCTAACACAAATGGGGTTAAAGATAAATTATATATTCAAGTAGAAGCAGATTATGATTTATCTTCTACAAGTAAAGCCTTTACTGATATAGAAACATTTATGTCTGGCTTATCACAACAAACAACTATTGGAGCATCGCAAAATGCTACAACCAATTTATATCCATTATTTTATAACGAAAATGCAAGTTATATTAATTCACAAATTATGGAGATAGATATACCTATAATTGAAGTAACTTCTTTAAGTGAAGACCAAACATTAACAATGTATGTAGCGGATAAATCTGTACTTACAAGTACTGATGTTCAAACATTTATTGCTGGAGAAAATTGCAAAACTTATACATTAACTATACCTAGTTCTTTGTTTAGTGGTGCAAGTAATACAAAAATTGCAAGATTTGTAACTTTAGATGTTTCAGCCTTAAATATCACTGTGGGCGAAAACGATGTAATTGGTTTTGGTGCAACAACAGATACTTTGCCTAAATGGGGAATTTTATCACACAAACAAACAACTAATCCAGAATTTTACTTATCATATTCAACAAGCAATACAACAGTAACAGATGGTAAAGGTTCTTATAGTTTGTTATTTAACTTTTCTATAAAAAGAGGTGTGGAATCTACATATCAAGATAGAGTAGAAGATATTACAAGCCGTGAAGGTGATTATTTAATAGCAAATGTGTTAAAGGGTAAAAATGTTTCTATATTAGGTGATAGTATAAGTACATACAAAGGTTATTCAAATGATGCAACAAATACTAACAATACAATAGGTGGTAATGCAGTTTATGGAAACTACCAAACAACCGGAAGTTATGATATAGCAGTTGAAGACACATGGTGGATGCAAGCAATAAATAATAACGAAATGAATTTACTTGTAAATAACTCTTGGAGTGGTTCTTCTACTTTGGGTGAACTAACTTCTAATGAAGCTGGTTGTGGAACAAGAACAGAAAACTTGCACGATAATACTGGAGATAACCAAGGTACAAACCCTGATATTATTGCAGTTTATATGGGAACAAATGATTTAGGTAAAACAGTTGGTGATTATACTGCTGCTGATTTTTACGATAATATATATGTAGACGCTGATACTGATGGTAATTATGATACTCCTACAACTTTTGCCCAAGCATATGCAATAATGCTTGACCGTATTACCAAAGCATACCCTGATGCAGATATTTTCTGTTTTACAATTTTGGCAAACAACTGGGTAAGTGCTACTACTAACGAAAATATAAATAATGCTATAAAAAGCATAGCAGCACATTATGGTGCTACTGTTGTAGATATTTATGCAGACACTGGCATTACTAGTGAAAATGCTGGAGATTATATGCTTGATGCTGAAACTTCTCATATTCACCCAAATGCTGCTGGTATGGATTTAATAACAGAATGTTTTGAAGAAGCATTAAAAGATAAATTTGTTAAATAATTAATTAAAAAAGCCATAATTTATATGGCTTTTTTTGTTGTTTTCAATTTTTTTATGTTTTATTTGCATTTTTTTGTTTGTTGTGCTACAATACTCTATATATAATTTAAGGAGATAAAAATGGCTAAAAACATTTTAGAAGAATTAAAAGAACGTGGATTAGTTAAGCAAACTATTTACGAAGAAGAATTAAGTGAATTATTATCAAATAATAAAGTCGTGTGCTATTGTGGGTTTGACCCTACTGCCGAAAGTTTGCACATAGGAAACCTTGTGGCTTTACTTACTTTACGCCGTATGCAAATGGCTGGTCATACACCTATTGCACTTGTTGGTGGCGCTACCGGCAGAATAGGGGACCCTTCGTTTAGAAATGATATGCGTCCTATGATGACAGAAGAGCAAAGACTTAATAACGTGGCAAAAATTAAAGCACAAATAGAAAGTTTTTTTGACCCTAATGCAGAAAATAAATTAATAGTTGTAAATAATGATGACTGGATTGGTCAACTTAAATATGTAGATTTTTTAAATGATGTGGGTATTCATTTTTCAGTTAACCGTATGCTTTCTCATGAGTGTTTTAAATCTAGAATGGAAACTGGGTTAAGCTTTTTAGAATTTAACTATATGCCAATGCAAGGGTACGATTTTTTACATTTATTTAGAAACTACAACTGTGTTTACGAGTTGGGCGGAGATGACCAATGGGCAAACATTATTGCCGGTGTAGATTTAATTAGAAGAAAAGAAAGTAAACCTGCATTTGCTTCTACTATTCCTTTACTTACAAAAGCAGATGGTACAAAAATGGGTAAAAGTGCTGGTGGTGCTGTTTGGCTTGATGGAAACAAATTTTCTGACTACGATTTTTACCAATACATTAGAAATATAGAAGATTCTAAAGTAGAAGAAATATTTAAAATGTTAACATTTTTACCACTTGACGAAATTAAAGAAATTTGTAATGTTAAGGGCAAAGAAATTAACCAAGCAAAAGAACGTCTTGCTTACGAAGTTACAAAAATTGTTCGTGGGGAAGAAAATGCTAAAAAAGCAATGGAACAAGC
>JAFTUZ010000035.1 GCA_017466005.1 Clostridia bacterium
GACGGCAACCGAAATGAGAAAGCACGGAACAAAGAATTTAACTTACACACAGCGTTTGCAGATTGAAACGCTTTTTAACGCAAAAATGAACAAACAAGACATCGCAAAACAAGTCGGTGTTTGTTTGCGAACTATACAAAGAGAGTTAAAGCGTGGCGAATATGAACACACAATTAAACAAGATAATTTTTGGTGGAAAGCACCAAAGTATAAAAAGGTTGTGCGTTATTCAGCTCAAATTGCACACGACAAATATAAATTCAACAATACTGCAAAAGGTCGCCCGTTAAAAGTTGGCAACGACCACGCTTTTATTGAGTATATAAATAATCGTGTAAAAAATGAGCGAATAACTGCACACGCTGTTTGGGGCGAAATGCTGTATAAAGATTTGCCATTTGAAACACGCATAAGCAAAACAACGCTGTATAACTATATACGACTTGGACTTTTTTAAAATATCAAAATGGCAAAACGCAAAGAGAAATACAAAAAGTCAACAATCAAGCGTGTGGCAAAAGGCGTGTCAATAGAAAAACGCCCCGAAGAAATAAAACAGCGTAAAACTTTCGGTCATTGGGAACTTGACTGTTTGTGTGGTAGCACTCGCACAACTTTTTTCGTAATGACTGAAAGATTAACCCGTCAAGAAATCATTTTCAAAATGAAAGACCAAACACAACAAAGTGTAATCAGTTGCCTTGACTTATTAGAACGCAAGTATAAGTCAAAGTTCAAAAAGATATTCAAAACTATTACTTGCGATAATGGTAGTGAATTTTTGGACTTTGCAAGTATGGAAAAATCGCTGTTTTCAAAACACAAGAAACGCACACAAGTTTACTATTGCCACCCGTATTGTTCTTGTGAGCGTGGCACAAATGAGCGTATGAATAGAGAAATACGGCGACTTGTTCCAAAGGGAAAAGATTTGTCAAACTATACAACAGCACAAGTGAAAGACATTGAAACTTGGGTAAATACCTACCCACGCAAAGTTTTAGGGTTTGCTTGTTCGCAAGAAATGTTTGACAAACAATTACTTGCAATAGCGTAATCAATATATATAACCAACAAAAAAAGGTGTGTAAAACTACACGCCCATTTTTAGTATAAAAAATTTAAGCAAAAGTGAAGATTTGCACTTTTAAGGGTGTTGCAACACCCTTAAAAGTATGCTAAACACCCAAATTTTATCACAAAACTTAAATTTTTTTATTTTTTTTTGAAAAAGTGCTTAAATTTGTTTGACATTATAAATAAAATAGACTAAATTAATATACTTAATTTTATTTTATTGTATATAAATTATATCAAAAACAATAAACTTGATAACATTAACATAAAAACTTAAATAAAAATAGCATATTCAAAAATAATTTAAAAGTTTAAAATATTGTACATTTTTAACTAAATTTTTAAAAAATGATTAATTATTCATTATTATTTTAGAACATAAAAACAATTAAATTACAAAACCTAGTTATACACAATACTTTTCAACTTTTACACACAGCATATTTATAAATTTGCTTGTATATTTATAGGAAATGCTTATTTTTAGATAAATTCTACCTTTAAAAAACAAAAAATTGCAAGTTTTCCCCAACTTTTTAAAAGTTTTCCACAGGGTGGCTTGCAAAATTTTAATTTTTAATAAATTTTACTTATTTCTACTATATTTAATATTTCCTATTAAAAAATATCAATATATTATGATTTTTACTGTTCGGTACTATTAATTAAATTATTTAAGTCTATAAATTCTTCTATACTATTTTCTGGTCTTGTATGGTACCCTACTATTTTCACACCTTGCACAGGTTTATATGTTTGTGTTCTAATCTTCTTTTTATCTATCATCTTACCATTTTCCCAAAATTCCAAATAAGATTTATAAACGCAACCATCTTTAGGATATTGTTTATAAAAACTTTCATCTTCATAATACACCTTATCTTGATATTCACCATCTACATCAACAATAACTTTATCTTGTGGTGCTTTTAAGGTTTTTACAAGTTCATTTACTCGCTTTAAAGAAATATTATTTGTTTTTTTACCAAAAATTTCTACATATACTTTACTATTTGTTGTATAAGTTTTTATAAATATTGGAGAGTTTGTGTTGTTTTTCCATCTTAAATCACTAGAACCATAATTAACCATAGCATCAAAACCCGCCATAACATATCCACTTTGTAAACTATGTGGGTGCACTTCTAAAATTTCCACCCCAGCCAGTAGCAAAGCATTATACATTGTGGTACTTGTTTGACAAACGCCACCACCAACCCCTTCTACATACTCTTCATTAACTATTATATTTGCGGTTTTGTATCCATTTGCCTCCGTTCGCCTTTTTGTAGTTTGATTAAAAGAATATTCCTTATAAGGCTCTAGCACCATACCATTAAAACATTCCAACGATTTTCGTATATTATGCTTTCTACTTTCCGAACTAGTTTCAAAACTGGTAGAAAAACTAGAAAGTTTATTAGACAATGGCTTTAAATCTGATAATTTTGTTTTAGGAGTTAATATTTCTGGCTTTACTTCTAGCGTAATGGTATTACTGTTTTCTAACTCATTTAATATAGATAAATATAAATTATATTTATCAACCTTGTATCCAATTTGTTATTTTGTAAATTTAAACACAGTTATACTATTTGGATTAAAATCCATTTTAGCATCAACTGCTTGCTTATCAATAAAATTACAAATATTATTAATTTTTTCTTTTATTCCATAAAAAACATATTCAAAACTATCTTCTAACGAAAAACCTAATGCATTAATTTCTTTAACTAATTCTACACGCTGCATTCTATTTCCCATTCTGTTATTCTTCTGTGCTTTTCCCCACTGCTCAAAATTTGTTATTTGATTTAATAAAATATTATCATTCCATAACCAAACAGCATTCTGATAATATAACTTTATTTCAACCTCTTCTTCTGGCTGATAACTTCCGCAACACATTAAAGAAATAATACACAAAAATAACATTGCCATTGTTTTTGGTAAAAATTTCATTTTATCTCTCCTATTTGTTACAATTTAGTTTTACACAAAATTTATAAATTATACCAAATTTAAACAATAAAATAAGAACAAGACTTCCTTGTTCTTAACCTTGAGCTTTTATTTTTTGCATTAATAATTTTTGTTTTTGTGCTACAAGTTTTTCTTTGTTAGCAGGCATAAGCATTAACTGCCTTTTTGCAAATTCTTGCGGTAATATTTTTTGAGTTACTAAAGTTATTATTTGCTCCTTTCTAAATTTAGCAATATCTAACTGCGCCGTTATAGGCATATGTAAAATTATATTACTTATTATAAAATTATTTAACCTATTAAAATCTATAATTTCACTTACCAATAGTTTACGACTAACTTCATTATACCAAGTATCTGCAAGTTTTTCTTTATCTTCTGTTGTAACAAAATCTGTATTATAATTTTCTAAAAATTCTAACATATTTTCTTTATTTGTAAAAAAGCCCTCTAACTTTTTTCTAGTAATTAATATAGTTTGAGGTAATTCTAGGGTTTTAATACCTTCAACAGCATGAAATGTGCTAGATTTAAACGTTGCGTTATCGCTATATAAATTCTTTGCTTCTTTGTCTCGCATTAAAGAAACACGGTTGCCATAAACACCTTTACCAAAGGTGAATTTTTCATATGAATAACCACAAGTAATTGCATAAGCCAAATGTGCCATAGCCTGTTCACTTGTGAACATTTTTGTTATCATTCATCTCTCCTAAATATTATTAGATGTTAAAACTAAATTTTTCTTCTTCATTGCCATCATAGCCTTCTATTTGTGCATCAACTAAAAGCACTATGTTGTTAGGCTCTTTTTCAACATCTTCATATTTTGTTGCTTCTTCCACTTCTCCATTATACTCTAAAGCACAACGGCAATAAGTTTCTAAAAATTCTTTAGCACGCAAAAATGCCTCTTCTACTGTTTCACCTTCTGTACAAACACTTATATCATGTAAGATAATAGTGTACCCACGATTTTCTTTATCCTTATAAAGAACAGCTGGAAAAACAAATTGTTTCATAATAAAAATTTCCTTTTAATTATATCCAAATAAGTGTATTAGCTACTAAAAGCACCAAGCAAAGTAAACCAAAAAGCAAATTTAATGCCCTACTCATATTTGTTTTTGCATGCTTAATCCTTTTAATTTTTGCTTGTCCTGCAGCCTTTTGCGCAAAAACCAAACCGACCACAGCAACAACAAGCCCCACAAGCGGGCAAATACCCATAAACACATTTTCACCAATTTGCATAACAAAAATAAACAAAATAACACTAATTAAAAAAACCAATAAAGAACCCATACTAAGCCAAAAAGAAGTATTTGAAAGTGGTTCAAATGCTTTAAATTCTTTGGTTTGTTGAACCTGTTTATCTAAATAGTCAAAATATGCCATTACTTACACTCCTATTTTATATTATATATTGTTTACAAAAAATTAGCAAACAAAATAACTTATTTTTTAAATTTTTGACACAATTTTTTAAATAACCTCATAGTATGTAGTAGAAACCTTCGTTACATAATCACTTTTTTAGTATTGTGGTTATGTTAATTTGGAGGTTATTATGTTTTGTCAAAATAAATTTTATGAACGTGAATACGAATGGGAAAACAAACGAAATCAAGCTTTTAATTGCCCATGCGAAATAAACTGCCCTTGGGAACAATACAGACAACAACACTGCGATTACAACAAAAAACACGATAATGATTGTTCTCAAAACTGGTGCAACAACCGCCCATGTCACCCAGAAAAACCTAAAAAACAAGAATATTGTGAATTTTGTATTGAAGGTAAAATTATCTTCAAAGATAATTGCGGTTTTAAAAACAACAAGTTTTACAACTAATCATTTTCATTAATTTCCACTTCAGTTTCAATATCTGTATTAAATGATATTAAATCGGTAGCATCGGTTTTAGCTGGAGCAAAAGAATCTACTTTACTAAGTTGACGTTCTATTGTTCTAGTTTTCTTGGCAGCATCATCTATTGTGTTGCTTGCTTCATTAAGTTTTTTCTGAGTTTTTCCAATTAAATCACAGAACTTTTTAAAATCGTTACGGAAAAGCGCAAGTAGCTCCCAAATTTCGCTACTGCGTTTTTCTATTGCCAATGTTTTAAAGCCCATTTGCAAACTGTTAAGTAACGCAGCCAATGTTGTTGGCCCACAAACCATAATTCTAAAATCACGTTGAAGTGTTTGAATTAATTCGGTTTTCTTAACAACTTCTGCATAAAGCCCTTCTATTGGCAAATACATAATAGCAAAATCGGTTGTTTTAGGAACTTTGATATATTTTTTACTAATTTCTTTTGCTTGCGTTTTTATTGCCGTTTCAATTTCTTTAACACTTTTTTCAACCAGCACACTATCATTCTGCTCGCTTGCTTCTATTAAACGCTGATATGCTTCAATAGGATATTTGGCATCTATTGGTAAAAGCACACTA
>JAFTUZ010000036.1 GCA_017466005.1 Clostridia bacterium
CACACCACCTGTGCCAATAGGGGTTGCAATAGCAACAATAGTTTTATTTTCCATATAAGTTTCCTTTTAAAAGCGAAAAAAGGGTATAAAAATACCTTTTGCTTAATACAAATTTATTGAAATGTTTGTGTTTAACAAAAATTTCCGCTTTGACCAGAAACCTTAAACCATAATGGTTTAAATTTGTTAAAAAAATTATAACATAAGGAAAAAAATTTTTCAATAGAAAATTAAATTTTATATGTTAAAATTAAAAAATTTTTAATAAATAAAAAAATATTAAAAAATTTGAAAATTTTTGAAAAAATTTTTTGTAAATAATTGACTTTAATTTACTGCGTATATATAATGAAAATGAAATAAAAATGGAAGTGACAATATGAAAAAGGTTTTGATGGAAAAATTTAAAGAATCGTTTGTATCAATTTTGCCCATCACTATACTTGTTGTAATATTATCACTTACAATAGCACCCCTAGATAATTTAATGCTGGTACAGTTTTTAGTTGCCTGTATTTTTCTTATGATAGGGATTGCTCTTTTTACTTTGGGTGCTGATACTGCAATGGTGCCTATTGGTAAAAATATGGGGTCTTATTTAAGTGGAAAAAGCAAGCCGTGGATTATGATAGTGGTTTGCTTTTTGCTTGGTGTTATGGTTACCATAGCCGAGCCAGATTTAATAGTACTTGCAGGGCAAGTTCAGTCGGTAGATTCTACTACTTTTATTTTATTTGTTTCGTTGGGTGTAGGAATATTTTTAATAATTGGCTTATTGCGAATTTTGTTTAAAATTCCTTTGGGCGTAATATTACTTATAGCATATGGTTTAATATTTATTTTGGCATTTGTTTTGCCAGCCGCTATTGTGCCTGTTTCGTTTGATTCTGGAAGTGTAACAACTGGGCCAATTTCGGTGCCGTTTATAATGGCGTTTGGGCTTGGTTTGGCTGCTGTTCGTGGTAGTAACAGTAATGATGATAGTTTTGGGCTAATAGCGCTTGCTTCTGCGGGGCCAATTTTGTGTGTTATGATGTTTATGTGGATAAGTGGAGTAACTGGTGGGGTGCAAGTAGAGCAAACAATAACACAAGTTAATAACTTTGGCGATATTTTAATGGGTTATATAAATGCGTTCCCTGGTTATTTAAAAGAAGTTGCAATAGCATTAGCACCAATAACAGTATTTTTCTTACTTTTCCAATTTTTTGCGTTAAAACTTCCAAAACATCAAATTTTTAAAATTTTAGTTGGTTTAATATATACATTAATTGGTATTACAATTTTCCTAACTGGTGTAAACGTAGGTTTCTTGCCAGCGGGTAAAGAAATTGGTAGTATAATTGCTGAAAATTATACTTGGGTGCTTATACCGGTGTGTATGCTTATTGGTTTTGCTATGATTGCAGTAGAACCTGCTGTTCAAGTTTTAAATAAACAAATAGAATCTATAACTGGTGGAACAATTTCACGTAAAGTAATGTTTTTATGTATAGCTGGCGGTGTTTCGGTGGCATTAGGGCTTGTTGCGTTGCGTGTGTGGCTTGGGTTTAATATTTTGTGGGTGCTTGTGCCTGCATATGTTATTGCACTGTCACTTTCTTTTGTTGTTCCAAAAATATTTACAGGTATTGCGTTTGACTCGGGTGGTGTATCTACCGGGGCAATGGCTACAACGTTTGCATTCCCGCTTATAATGGGAGCTTGTGATGCGTTGGGTGGTAGTTTGCTTTTAGATGCGTTTGGCACATTGGCTTTTGTTGCGGTAGCACCAATACTTACAATTCAGATATTAGGTTTAATTTACAAAATAGGTATGAAAAGAAAAGAAGCACAAGAAGAAAAAGAAATTTCTAAACGTGTGGAAATTTTGGAATTTGATTAATAGGCGGGGGCAAGCACGCCGGCGAAAGCCGGCTGTGTGCGCCAGCACACCACACGCATTTTGCGTGTAGTGCTTGCCCCAAAGTTTGAATAAAGGGAGATATTATGGCAGTAAAAAACAAATCACCACTAGATATTATTGTGTGTTTTGTTCCGCATGATAAAACAGAACACACCATTGAAATTTTAACAAATATGGGTGTTTATTTTCAGATAGCAACTATTGCAAACGGTAAAGAAAAAAGTGGATTACTAGATTATTTAGGTATGCTAGAAACCGACCTTAGTATGATTGCTGGTTTTATAGAAAGTTCAAAGGCACACAATGCTATATATAATTTGTGCCGTAATATGGAATTATATAAGGCAAATAAAGGAATGGCTTTTTCTATTCCAGTAGTTGCAATTAGCAGAAACGATTTAAATAAAATATTAAAATATGAACCGCCAAAAAAGGAGAAAAAAGAAGATGATTCTTAAACAAAGTTTTGGATTAATAGTAACAATAGTAAACCAAGGTTATGCCGATAAAGTTATAGATGCTGCAAAATCTTGTGGAACAGAAGGGGCAACAATATTAAAAGCACGTGGAACTGGTATTCATGAATCTAATACTTTTATGGGGGTAAATATTCAACCAGAAAAAGAAGTTGTTTTAATGATAGTTAAAAAACAAATACGCAAAAAAGTTATGCGTGCAATTTTAAAACAAGCAGATGTTGCGGCAGAAGGTAATGGCCTTACTTTTGCTTTGCCTTTGGGCGAAATTGCAGGTATTACACACCTTTTCCAAGAACAAAAAGCGGAAGAGAAAAAAGAACGCCTAGCACAAAAAGAACAATGTTCTCAAGAAGCCGAAAAAGAAGAAAATAAAAAAGAAGAAAAGCAAGAAAAAACAGAAACAAATAAAGTTGAAAAAGAAGAAAAACAAGATAAAGAAGTAGAAAAACAAGAGAAAACAAAAACAGAAGATTTAAAAGAAACGGATAATACAAAAAAATAAAAGTGCATTTAAAAAATTACTAAAATACAATTGTAATATATTGAGGTGAAATACAGTCATGAAAATAATAAGTTGGAATTGTAATGGTAAATTTAGAGAGAAATATAAATACATTCTAGAAGAAAATGCCGACATATATGTGATACAGGAGTGTGAAAACCCTTTAAATTATCTCAAAGAATTTAAAGGGTTTTATTCTAAATATAAATGGTATGGTGAGAATAATAATAAGGGTCTAGCAATTTTTGTTAAAGATAATATACATATACAAACAAATGAATGGCCATATTATTGTCTTCGCCATTTTATATCTGTAAAAATAAATAATAAATTTGATTTAGTTGGTGTTTGGGCAAGTCCTCCACATATAGAAGAATATTTTATATATCAAGCAATAAATATAAACAATTACTCTGAAAATACAATAATAATTGGAGATTTTAATAGTAATGCTATATGGGATAAAAAACATCAGAGAAGAAATCATACAGCTGTTGTAAACGAACTACAAAATATCAATATAGTGTCAGCTTATCACTATTTTATGAAAGAACAATCAGGTAAAGAAACACAACCAACTTTTTATTTATATAGACATTATGATAAACCTTATCATATTGATTATTGTTTTGGTAACCCAAAACATTTTAAAAGTTTTGATATTTTAGAATATAAAAAATGGATACAATTTTCCGACCATTTGCCTATAAAAATTGAAATTAAATAATCTAATTATCACAATGAACATTATATGTGATAGTTTTAAATAAAAGTGCAAAAGCACTTTTTTTGTTATAAAATAAAACCAACCACAAAGGGTTGGCTTTAACAAAAACCTAAAATTTATTAAAAGAAAATTAGGAAACTGCTTGAACTTGTGTTACGATTAAGTTCAAAACTTTTAATAAATTATTAGATAATTTGTGTAGTATAATGTATAAAAAGTTAAATTCTGCTAAAATTTCTATTGATGCTTAAAGAAAAATTAAAGAATTTGAGAAAGGAAAATAACCTTACACAACACGAGGTTGCTAAACTACTTAATGTAGTAGATAGTTGCTATGCTAACTGGGAACAGGGTAGAACCGAGCCCAACATATCAATGATTAGAAACCTGTGCTGTATTTTTGGTGTTACTTCTGATGAGTTGTTAGAAATAGAATCAGTTGCAAAAACTGATAAAAAACGTATTCCTAAACAGCCCAACTAATACATTATACTTTAGCATTTTATAACATTACAAACATAATTTCAATATTAGATTATTAAATATTTTCAAGAAAATTAACATATTTTAAATAAAGATGTAGAAAAATGTCGTTTTTATATTAATATTTATTAAAATTCAACAAAAAACCACAGAATTAGTCTGTGGCTTTTATTTTTCTACAAATTATTTAAACAAGTTTTTTGTTTTATAAATAAAGTTGTTTGTGGAAAACTAATTTATTTTTTATTACTTTTTTTGTTTCCGCTAATTTTAGATTTATGCACGTTGCGTAAAGTGCGTGTTCTGGCACCTAATTTTGCACCGCTTTTTGTGCGAATAATACTATCGCTTTTTTGCCTTGGATTACGGCTCTCACGTTTTTTGGTGTTTAATTTTTTATATTTAACTTTTTTAGGCTCGGTTGGTTTTATTTCTTTAATTGCTTCCAAATTAAGCCTTGCATAAGTTATTGTGCTTTGTGTTTTCTTGCCAATTTCTTTAAGTTTTTGTGCTTGGTCTTCACTGTTTAAAATTGTGTATGCACAGCCTTCTTTTCCGGCACGCCCAGTTCTGCCTATGCGGTGAATATAATATTCCATATTTTGTGGAAGGTCGTAGTTTATAACATATCTTATATTACTAACATCTATTCCACGAGCAGAAACATCGGTGGTTATTAAAATATCTGTTTCATCTTCTTTATATGCACGCATAACTTGTGTGCGTTGGCGTTGTGGCATATCTCCGTGCAAAACAGCAACAGGGTAGCCCATTTTTTCCAAATAAGATTGCACGCCACTAACCATTGCTTTTGTGTTACAGAAAATTAAAGTTTTTCCACGTTCTATTTCGTTTAACAAACTGTGTAATGCTTTTTTCTTTTTATCTTTAGGAACTAAAAAATATGTTTGTTTTATGTTTCCCAAAGTTGTGTTTGCTTGCCCAACTTTTACTTGCACAGGGTTTGTCATATAGTTTTTAGTTAGTGCCATAATTTCGTTGTTCATTGTTGCACTAAACATAACAGTTTGCCTATCAAATGGAGTTTTGTTAAGTATTGCTTCTATATCTGCCCTAAAACCCATATTAAGCATTTCGTCCGCTTCATCTAAAACAACAGTAGAAACGCCACCAAGTTTTAAAGTATGCCTTTTTATATGGTCTAAAACACGCCCCGGTGTACCAACTATAATATTAGCCCTACGTTTTAATGCGTAAATTTGCCTAGACATATCTGTTCCGCCATAAAGTTCGGTAACTTTTATGTGTTTTATGTTTTTAGCAAGCATTTTTGCTTCTTTTCCGGTTTGCAAACACAACTCTCGTGTTGGGCATAAAATAATTGCCTGAACAAAATCTACATCATCAACAATTTTTTCTAAAAGAGGAATTAAAAATGCCAAAGTTTTTCCTGTTCCTGTTTGGCTAAGCCCAATAAGGCTTTGGTTTTGCATAAGCAAAGGAATTGCTTTTTCCTGAATTTCGGTTGGTTTAACAAAACCACGTTGCTCTAAAATTTGTAAAATTTTAGGCGAGATATTAAGTTCATTAAATGTTTTCATAATTTTTCCTTTTATTTTTTACGAATGAATTAAAAAATATCATACATACTAATATTGCTAATTTGTTTTAACTATATAATAATTATACCATATATAAAAACAAAAAGCAATAAGCCAAATTTAGCGAAAACTATAAATTTTAATTTATTATTGACTTTTATATTTGCTTTTGCTAAAATTGTTTTATCATAATCTAAACCTATGGTTTGATTTTGAAATTTTAAATACAAAAAGGTTGGATAGGAATATGAAAACTGTTAAATGCCAACATTGTGGTCAGGAAATTCCTGAAAACGCAATAGTTTGCCCAAATTGTAGTGAAAGATGTTTATCTACAAAAAACAAAATTCTTGCAGCAATTTTTGCAATAATTTTAGGGCCACTTGGTATTCACAATTTCTATTTAAGTTACACAACTCGTGGGTGGATAGAACTTGGTTGTTCGGCTTTAGGCGCATTGCTTTTATTAAAAGGCTTTGTAGATGCTAGCACCGCTTTACTTGTTGTAGGAATTGTAATTATGGCTTTGGTTTGGGTTTCTGCTATTGTTCAAGGTATTTTATACTTAACAAGAACAATTGGACGCGACGGTAAAGGTAAAAGATTGGCTTAACAATTTATAATAAAAAAATCGTGGATTAATTCCACGGTTTTTTATTTTATTCTTCTGTTTTAGCACTGGTTTTTTTAGTGCTAGTTTTTTTGGTTTTTGTTTTAGCCTCAGATTTTTTAGCAGGTGCTTTTTTTGTGCCGGCACTTTTTTTAGTTGTTGTTTTTTTAGTGGTTGTGCTTGTTGGTTTTTCTTCTTCATTACTTTCAACAGCAACATCATTATTTTCTTCTACAACTTCATCGGCATCTTTTATTTCTAAACTTGCAACGTTTTCTTCAACTTCTTCTGGCTTGTTAATTGTTGCAACAAGTACATATTCGCCAAATTCTTCTAAAAATACTTGTAAAAGCACAGGCGATATTTCTATTTCCTTAACTTTGCCATTTTCTAAATATTCTATTTTAACACGTTTAGATGAAAGAGCAGGTGCCCATTTATAACCCACAATAGGTGTTACCGAAATTATATTTTCTGTTTTAATAGTTTTGTTGTAAAAACCACTTTTTATATAAATTTCTTCATTATTAATTTTGTAATAAGTACTAAAAAAGCAAGGAACAATACCCATAAACAAAATTAATGTAACAATAACCATTGGCCACCAAATATTAAGCAATATAAATAAGCAAACAGCAGCAATATTTAAAAAGCAAACAAATGCTAAAACAATAAAGCTTAAAATGCCTATTTTAGATTCAAATTTTTCCATTTTTCCCCCTAAATTTTTAACTAACTAAAAACATTATATCTTTTTTATAAAAAAAAGTAAAGAAATTTTTTATGTTTGCATATTATATTTTTTAGTAATTTTTAA
>JAFTUZ010000037.1 GCA_017466005.1 Clostridia bacterium
ACTAATTAAATCAACAAGTGTCAACAATAAGTTGAGTTAGTTTTATAAAATTCTATATTTGTTATAATAAATATTATGTTAATTTTTAAAAAATTTTACAATTATCAAAAAAAATGCTAATATATTTTAGGGGATAAAATTATGTTGGCGTTAGATTATAAATTATCAAATAGTATATTAAAAAAATTTGGGCAATGTTTAAGCCCAAAAACAAAAACTTTATATATTTTTGCTGGGCCTAATGGTAGCGGTAAATCTACTTTGATTGCAAACCTATATTTAAATAAAAAACTTGATGTAGAATATGTTAATGCCGATATTTATTGCAATACTATTTTTACCGATATTTTAGATGAAACCGAACGCAACACAAGGGCAATGTTTTATACAACTAACAAGGTAGAAGATTATATTAATTTAGGCAAATCTTTTTGTTATGAAACAGTTTTTAGCCATATCAGTAAAGTAGATTTAATTAAAAAAGCAAAAGAAAATGGTTATAAAATTATTTCTACTTTTGTGTACACCAATAGCCCGCAAATAAATATCAAGCGTGTACAAAAACGTGTAAAGCAAGGTGGACATAATGTGCCAAACGAAAAAATAATTTCAAGGTATAAGCGTAGTTTAGAATTATCTAAAACCCTAAAACAACTTTCTGACGTTTATACTGAATTTGATAATTCAAAACAGCAAAAAATTATAACAAAGATATAAATTTTATATTATATTAATTTATTTTTATTTTTTTTATTAAAAATAGTAGTCTTTTTTTTGTTATATGCTATAATAACCATAATAAAAGGGGGATATTATGGGTATTTTATCTGGAATTGTAAAAATTTTTAGTTCCATATTTAATATGGTTTCTAGATACGACAGTTTAAAAAGTACTTATTTAAGAAGTGGGGTTATTGGTAGATTGCTTTTATTTGTGCTTCAAGCCGCAATGGTTGCTTTTTCTTGCTTTTTAACATATGGTGCAATTTGGCTTATAATGCAAACATCTTTTGAAAGTGTACTACACTTTTTTGCTTGGTTTGGTGGCATAATTGTTGCAGGAATTGCTGTGTATAGTGCAATTTATACAATAGAGTCTTTAATTTTATACACAATAGTTTGTTTTGCAAGTGCGGTAAGACCTATAACAATAAAAGACCAAATTGCAGATAAAGTTAAAGAAGAAATCAAAAATGCAACACAACCAAACAATCAAACAGTGGTTGCTGATGCTGCCAACACAGAACAAACTGCTGCAAACACAGAACAAACACAAAATGTTGAAGAAGCGCAAAATACCGACCAACCAGCAGAAGTAAACAATCAACCATTAACCGAAAACGCTGAAAACGCAACCAATGAAAATCAGGCAACCGCCGAAAAACAAGCATCGGCAGAACACATTGAAACACTAGTTGTAATAGAAAACGAAAAAGCAAATGCAAAAGCTGATAAAATTGTAGATAAACAACAAAAAAGTGTTAAACATTCTAAATTTTTTAAAGTGTTTGATATAATTATGGGTGTTTTGCATATTGCACTTATTGGTGCGTTAATAGCCGGCGAAATAATTATGTTTAAATTATGGATGTAATTAAAAAATCTCTAGTTTTAGAGATTTTTTATTTTTTTAAATTTAATTAAAATATCTTATTATTTTGTTAGGAGTATTTTGTAAACAATGTTATACTAATCAAAGTAAAAGTTAATTTGAACGAAAAATGCAATATACACAAAGGGGAAAATATGTTTTTTATAATTTCACAAATAGTGGTAGTTATATCTGATATTTTGTGTGCAATAGGTTTGTTAAGTAAGCCCAAAAAAATGTTTTTAATTTTTATGATATTATCTAGCATAACATATGCTGCACATTTTTTGTTTTTAGGTGACGGATACAGCGGTGCAATAAGTGTTATAGTTAGTATGTTTGTATCCATAGCAATATATTATTTAGAAAAGTATAATAAAGATAAGTATAAAAAATGGGTGGTTATAGGTTCGCTTATATTAATGATTCCACTAACCGCACTTGTTTGGAATGGTGTGCTTACACTTTTGCCGGTTTTAGGTCTTGCTTGTTTTTTAACTGGCATAACACTTAACAATGTAACATTTAGCAAAGTTGGCTCTTTTATTAATAACAGTTTAAGTGTAACCTATTTATTTTTAGTAGGCTCTACATTTGGTGCTTGGCTTGGTGTGGGGTTAGTAATTTGTGCATTTGCGGGTATTTTTATAAGTATTTACGAGCAAAAGAAAAATAAAGCAATAAATGGTAGCGTAAACGAATTTGAAAAAAGAATTTAATATATTTAAAACACAGAAACTTCTGTGTTTTTTTGTTTTGTTAATAGTATTAATTACTCTTTTTTATTTTATAAAAATTTATTAAAAAGTTTTTTAAATTGCTTTTATTATTAATATTTAAGGTAAATATTAATATTTAAGGCGAAATAATGTAATTTATGCCATAATATGGTAAATATTGTAGAATTTTATTTGCATAATTTACACAATATAGATATAATAGGAATGATTACTACTTTTAATCAAAAGGTAAAAATATGTTGGTATATTTGTATTATGTAATTTTATTGGCTTTTATAATTGCCATTGCCGGTGGGGTTGTGGCTTTTCATTTTATAAAAAAGACTAATAAATTTGAAGAATTTGAAAAAAAGTTTTTAAAACGTTCTATTGAAAAGCGAATTAATAAACGTGGTGAGTATCAGGAAAAATTGACTGGTTACGAACAAAAAATAACCGAACTTAATTCTGCTGTTTTAGAACTAGATAATTCTATTAAGTTTTTCTCAACCCAAGTTTTTGAAAGCAAAAATGGTGGTGCTGATATTGATGTTGGTAAAACCAAAAGAAAAATTAGAAAACTTAAAAAGCAAAAAAACAAATTAGAAAACGAATTATATAAGTACGAAGGGCTTGCCGAAAGATATCGTGAGTTTTTTGCAAAACAAGGTGATGTAAAACTTACAGGTTGGGGAGCAAAAGAATGTAAACCAATGCAAGCCGAGCAAAGCAACCGTTTTTGTAATTCGTATGTAGCCCGAATTAGTGCAATAGTTTTAGCAGTAGTGTTTTATTTAAGGTTTATGTTGGGGCACGATGCTATTGAAAATGTAATATCAGCATCAAGCACAGTTTTAGGGCTTGCCCCAGCGTTAAATATTATTGCAACGCTTTTAATTTGGTTATCTTATGCTGGTATTTTCTTGCTTATATTGTTTGCATTTTTTAATATAAAAAACCTAGTTAATTTAGTTAAATATTTTGCTACACCAGTGTTTATATTGGTTGCATTATTTATGCCATTTGTGGTGCAGGGTATAATTGGGCCTACTCCAGATGCTGTTGGTGTTTTACGTGGCGTGCTTATGTGCCTTGAAGTTGCAATAGCATTGGGTATTTGTGCATATGTTTGGTATTACGAACGAGGTTTTAAATTACCAAAAGTAGAAGTTAAAAATTTATTATTTTCGGTAATTCCTATAATACTTGCTTGCACGCCAGCCTATGCTTTGCAAGCGCTGTTTGGCAATGCCGACCCGCTTGTTGTAATAGACGACCTTACTTTTTATCATAGAATTTTTATTTATCTAGCAGTTTTACTGCCAGTTGCAATCTATTTTGGTTTAAGAAACAAAAGTGCAGAAGCAAAACGTTTTGCAATGTTATTTTTAAGCCTAGGCACAATGTTTAGTTTTTCTACCTATTACAGGTTTGATATTCTTGCCGACCCACTTGCTTGGCCACTTCATTTGTGTAATACTGCAATGTTTATTGTTCCTATTTGTTTGTTCTTTAAATGGGAAAAGTTATTCTACTTTACATACTTTATAAATGTTGCTGGTGCGCTTTTTGCAATGATGATGCCAAACTACGATTTGGTAAACGTAACATCTATGCCACTTTTAAGGTTCTGGATAAACCACTGGTGTGCGTTCTTTATGCCAATTTTAATTGTAGCATTAGGAATTTACAAACGCCCAAAACTAAAACAGTTTATATTTAGTATGGTTGCTTTCTTAATTTACTTTGTGTTTATACTAATAATAAATGCTTGGTTTAGTAATTACGGCTCGGTAGATTTCTTCTTTGTAAACAGCGACTTTATTGCCGAAAAATTAGGGCAGTGGGCAGAAGATTTATTTGATATGAGTGTAACATTTAGCTTGTTTGGGCTAACATTTACCTTCCACCCACTTTATCAACTAATTTTCTATATAGTATATATTTTTATTGCACTTGCGGTTTGGTTTATTTACGAGCAATTTTACAACATAACCGACACTTGGAAACGTGTAAAAGAAGGAAAAGAAGAATACAAACAAAACAAATTAGAACTTATAAATGCCTTAAATGGAAGAGGAGTTAACGAACCTATGAGTTTAGATAATCAAACTAAATTAGTAATAGAACATTTTTCTAAAAAATATAGTTCAAGTGCCGATTATGCGGTTAAAGATGCAAACCTGCAAGTTAGTGCCGGAGAAGTGTTTGGCTTTTTAGGGCCTAATGGTGCTGGTAAATCTACAATTATAAAAAGTATTGTGGGCATACAAAGTATAACAGAAGGTAATATAAAAATTTGTGGATACGATGTTCAACGTCAGCCTGTGCAGGCAAAATCTCTTGTTGGCTTTGTGCCAGACCATTATGCACTTTACGAAAAACTTACAGGCCGAGAGTATATAAACTATATTGCTGATATTTATGGCGTAAGTTTAGAAGACCGAAACGAGCGTATTAATAAGTATGTAGATATATTTGCGCTGCGTGGTGCGTTTGATAATAATATGAAAACATACAGCCACGGTATGAAGCAAAAAATTGCAATAATTGCAGCACTTGTGCACAATCCAAAACTTTGGATTTTAGATGAGCCACTTACAGGGCTAGACCCAACAAGTATATATCAGGTAAAACAATGTATGGTACAGCACGCAAAAGAAGGTAACATAGTTTTCTTCTCTAGTCACTTAATAGATGTAGTAGAAAATATTTGTACCGAAATTGCTATTATTAAAAAAGGTTCTATTTTAGAACAGGTTTCGCTAGCAGACTTAAACAAAAAAGGTATAAACCTAGAACAACATTATTTAGAAATTATTGGTGACGAACGTGACGAGGCGTATTTAGATATTGTAAAACTTTCTAATTTAGCGGAAATGGAAAGTAATTCTAACAAGCAAACGCAAAAACCTAAACGAACTAAAAAAGATAAAACAGAAAAATAAACAAAAAACAACAAATTACAACAATATTAGCAAAAAAAATGCTACTAAACTACAAAAAAATGCAACATAGTTGCAAAAAACAAGATTTTTAAAGGAAAAAATTATGAACTCAAAAATGTCTGCCATAGTACAGATGCAGTTAAAAGATAAATTAGATTTATCGTTTTTAAAAAGTAAAAAGAAAACAATATCAAAAATAGTTTTCTTTATTCTTACTATTGCTGCTGTGGCTGTAGTAACTTACTTAATGTTATATATGGCATCTTTATTTAGAATTTTTTCCTTTTCAGGAATAGTGCCTACAAACGTTATTGTAACAGTGCTTATAATTATTTTACTGCTTTCTTTGTTTTCGTGCACATATGGGCTTATGAAATCTTTATATTTTTCATACGATAACCAAGTGCTGTTAACCCTACCAGTTTCTCCTAGTAAAATATTTTTATCTAAAATAATTGTTTACTATATATACGAACTTATAAAAAACACAACATTTTTACTACCAATATTATTTGCTTACGGATTCTTTTCTTCAATGGATACGGCATTTTACTTTTGGGCAATATTTATGCTGTTCTTTGTTTCGGCATTGCCTGTAACTATTGGTGCGTTACTTAGCATACCTGCAATGTACATAGCAAACTTGCTTAAAAAATACAATTGGCTTAAAATAGTGCTTTTTGCCTTAATTATTGGTGGGCTTGTGTGGGCTGTTGTTGCAATTATTGGTGCAATTCCAGAAAATATAAACTTTGTTCAAAATCTTGGTTCTATACAAGCGGCAATAAACTCGGTACTTGCTAAAATATGTGAAATTTTTAGTCCTATAGTTTCGTTGTTTACGCTTATTTGCGGGGCAAAACTAGGTGGTTCGCCTTACTTTACACTATTTGGCAACTGGACAATTATTAATTTTGCAATTTTATTAGGTGTGCTTGTGGCAACACTTGGGCTTGCAATACTTCTTGCAAAACCGCTATTCTTAAAAATGGCAAGCAAGCCGTTTGAATTTAAGAAAAAAGATGTTAGCAAACAAATTAACAATGTTAAAACCAGCAAGTTTAAATCTATGCTTAAAAAAGAAGCACGTGTAGGTTTAAGAGATAGTGAGTATTTGGTAAACATTTTATCTGTGCTAATTATTTTGCCTATTGCAATACTTTTGTTAAATAAATTATATAGTGCAATGAGCACCAAACTTTTAGGTCAGTTAATGATTTACTCATTTAATATTTTAATAATGTTGCTTGTTTTGCTGTCAACAAATGGGCTTTATGCAACGTTATTAAGTAAAGAAGGTAGGGCAAAATATTTGCGTGATGCCGAACCGCTAAATAGGGCAACACCTATACTTACAAAACTTATTATACCTTTTGTGGTTGGCTGTGTTTCAATAATAATTTCTTGTAGTATATTTAATTCGTTTGTTCATTTATCTGCAATAAACTTTACTTTACTTTTGGTAGGAATTATTACAATCTACGGTGGGCATATGTTGTGGTGTATAGAGTTTGATGCCTTAAATGCTCAAAACGAGCAATATGCCACAACAGGTAACAACTTGCGTAATCCTAACGAAATAAAAGCAACAGTTTCGGCATTTATATTAAGTCTTGTAGGATTTTTAGGAACATTGTTCTTGTTTATGGAAGATATGAATTCTACATTTATTAAATTTGCTATAATTGGTGTTGCGTTTATGGTTTGGAGATTGTTTTCGTTCTTCCAAAAAACAAAATATTTACACTTGCAAAAATAATACACTTTTAATTAATTTTAAATTAAGGAACGCTTTATGAGAAAGTCAGTTATTTTAGTTATTTTAATAATCTACATATTGTCTATTGTAATAGTAGGCTTTTTGGGTATTAAGTTAAAAGTGTATGATGAAAATTTTTATGTAGAAAAAATAACTTGTACCAACACAGAAGCAAGGCCTGTAAGGGGAAAAGATGATGAATGTTTAATTATAATTAGTTATAGAGAAAATTTACAATACCAATTACAATTTGATGTTCAGCCAGCTAATGCAACAAACAAAAATTTAAGTTATACAAGTTTAAATACTAATATTGCCACAGTTAACGAGTTGGGTGTAGTTTCGTTTACTTCTCCTGGAGATGTTGAAGTTTTGGTTTCCACTACTGATGGTAGTAGATTAAAATATTCTGTTATATTTATTGTGGGTTAAATATTTGACTAAAATTTAAAAATTTGATACACTTTTTTTACAATTGCACAGACGCGAGTTTGGGCATTACATAAAATTAATTTTTTAACACATAATAATTTAAGGGGATTAAAGATGAAAAAATTTGCAAAAATGCTAGGTATGGTTTTCACTTTATGCCTTATCACCCTTGGCTTTGTAGGGTGTGGCGAAAATAAAACTACTAGTATTGAAGTAAAAGAAAACACCTTAAAAACATCTTTTTATATTGGCCAAACTGTAGATTTTAGTAACACTATTATTATTGCCAATAAAGAAGATGGAAGTAAGGTAGAGGTTGAGGCTGAAGATTGTGAATTTAGCACAATTACAACAACCGAAGTTGGAACACAAACCCTTACTATTACTTACGACGAATGTACAACAACTGCCCAAATAAGAATTGTTGAATTAAATGCAAATTATACAAGTATGATTGCTCCAAAATTTGTTTCTGATTACATTTCAAGCAAATCTGTAGCAACAGGTAATGATGCGTTTATTAATAGGGAAGAAACATTTAAAGTAGGTGTTAGTAACGAATTCGTGTTCTTGCCACGTGTTTTTTATACCGATGGAATTTCTAGTGAGTTAGATACTTTAGATTCTGTTAAAACTACAACAAAAGTTTATGCTTATAACACAACTGAAGAAGAGTTTGAAGCAGAACCTATGGACGCAACCACATTGGCTACTTATGTAACAATAAACAACAACACAAACACTTATCAATTTACACAAGCAGCAATAGGCAAACAATTTAAAATAGAAGTTACTATGGACGATGAGTTTGCTCAAAAAACATTTATAAACACAATTGCTAATTTGCCAACTGTAAGTTTTGAATTTGAATGCGTTGATGCATACAATATTTACAATGCAAAACAATTAAGTGTTATAGATAACGTTCAACAAGCAAACGCAGATTTCCGTGCCGCTAATGGTATTGCAGATGCAAACATTAAAGGTATTGTTTTAATGAACAATATTGATATTACAAGTTCTGATATTTCTGATGTATTCTTATACAACGATGGCGATAGCGACTTCTTATCAACTCATTCAGACTATGCTGCTGTAAAAGGTAGTATGCGTGATAACGAGTCTATTTTCTCAAGAGAAGTTGCATCTGGTGAAACATTTACTATGAATGGTAACTACTTTACAATAGATGCAAGCACTATGCCATACATTCTTCGTAAAAGCGGAGATAATGGTGGTGTTCCACATTTATACAACCCAGAAGAAACATTAATTTCACACACATGTTTATTTGATATTCGTGGTATAAGCACTTTGGATGGCGAACCACAAGGTTATGTTCAACCAAAAGTAGATGTTAAAAACTTTGCTTTTAAAGGAAATTCTAACCGTTCGGAAGATGTTCAAAAAAGTGGCGGGTTAATTTTATTTGAAAGTGGAAGAGCCGAAGCAACAGTTTCAAACAACATTGCAACCGCTTGGTTTATTGCTTACTTCCCAGATGCAGAAGTTTCTGAAGTTTCTGATACAGAAGCAAAAATTCAAGATAACAAATTTACAATAGATAGTTGTAAAGTATTTGATTCATTTAACAGTGCTGTTTACGTTTGGGGAAGTAGTGATGTTCTAGTTAAAAACAGTGAATTAGTTGGTGCTGGTGGTCCTTTATTTATAGTTGACCACGTAAGACCAGAACACAAAAACATTACTACAACAGATGATGAAAACGACTACGGTTTACCAAGCAACGTTACAGTTGTAAACAGTAAATTAGAAAGTTATGTTACCGGTCAGGAAGGTTGGTTCCAAACATTTAAAGGTGCAACAACATTGGCTGGTGCTATAATTGGTCTTGGAGATATTTGTTTTACAAATAATGCAACAGCAACTAAAACATTTGTAAAATACGAACAAAAAGACAATGAAACTATTAAAAAAATAAATCTTATTTGTGTTATGAAAAGTAGTGAGCAAGAAGATTTAACATTTACAAAAATTTCTGGTTCATTTAAAGCTAAAAATAGTGAAGAAGATACAGTTAATGTAAGAGCGTTAGATTTTGATGAACTTTACGAAAATAATTTATTATACAGCAATACATATTTGTTTAATAGTGGTGTAACAACAGGGGCACAATTATTTGTTACATCTGCTGGCGGATTTGGTATTGCCGACCCAGGTCAAGATGCTTCTGGTACTCAAGTAAGAGCACCTTCTGTAACTGATATTACTTCTAATGTAAGTATAGATAACGGTCAGTTATATCAAGGTGACTACATGAACGTATATGTTAGTATGCCAGGTTCTACTGGATATATGGGGGTTGTGTTGGGCTATTTTGATAAAGAAACAATACAAGACTAGTTTATAATTAAAAAGAGTTCTGTTTATATATAAAAATTTAGGGAAACAAAAAACACTTGCTAAATGCAGGTGTTTTTTGTTTGTTAATTTACGTTATCATTATTGTTTTCTTCAGTGTTTTGCTTGTTTACTTTTGCTTTTTCTTCTTGTTGTTTTATAATTTTTTCTATGCTTTCTTTTTTGGTTGTTGCTTTTGCCTTGCTTGGTGTTTGTGGGGTTACTGTGGTATTATTTTCTTGTTGATTTGCTGTGTTGGTTTCATCAACTTTTTGTGCTTCTACTTCCACTGCGTTTTTAGTGTTAACTTTACTTTCTTTTGGTTGTATAATTTCTACATCGTTTGCTGTTTTATTTTCGTTTAATTCGTTTTCTTGTTTTTTTATTTCTGCTAATGCTTGCTCCATTTCTTTTAACAACACATCGTTCATAAGCGGTGTATCTTCTTTTTCATTTTTCTTTTTGTTATATAAATATGCAAACAATAATAGTCCAAACACAAGTGTTGCGCCAAGTGCTGTTACAAACCAATTTCCTTTGTTGTGTGATGTTAAAACTGTTTGGTAAATGTTTATGGTGCGGTCTTTATTTGCCATATCAAATTCCCACACATAAATTAAATATTCATCTGTTGTTATGGCATAATCAGCATCGGCACTAGGCAGGGTTTGTGTGCGGTTGTACGCACGCAAATAATTTGTTTTTACCTTTGATAAATCTATGGTGTAGTTTGGGTAAGTAGTGTTTAAAAATTCGGTCATTTGATTGGTAAAATTTTCGGCAAACGAACTATTAAAATCGGTAGGCCCGCTGTATATAATGCGTTGGTCAAAAAACCAGCCACGGCTATATTCATATTCCACTTCGGTTGGCATTTCTAATTCCCAAAAAGCATACCAACTTTCTACTGTGTTGTAAGTAATTTCTACATTTAAAATATAGTTATTATCTTGCTCGGTTAAAACAACTTCCATTGCGTTTCCAATTTCTGTTCCTAAAAATTGTTGTTTAGATGTTTTAAAATCTTCCGCCAGTTGTTTTGCTTTGTTTGCAACAATGCTTGCATCAACTTCATTTGCAATTAATTCTGCACTATCAAACTGCACACGCAAACTTTCGGTTATTATGCCATCTTTGTTTACAACAAAACTTTGGCTTATGGTACAGCAACCAGTAAACGCAAAAAGGCAACAAGCAAACATAATAATTAAAGAAAAAAACTTTTTCATATAATCTCCAATATAAGTAAAGTAATTTATGATAATATATATTATATCAGATTTTACCAACTATTTAAAACAAATTCGTTAAAAAAAGTTAAAAATCGTTTAAATTTACATTTAATTTACACACTAAACAAAAATAATTAAATAATTTAGATTGCTAAAAGTTGTTATTTTTGCTATTATGTAAGCAAGGGGATAGTATGAGTTTTCTTGATTATGTTTTAAATGGGTTGGGTTTGCACGAAATTGAGCAACCCAAAGTTAAAACAAAAGAGAAAAAAACACAAGCCGAGTTTTTGCAAACACCAAAGAAAAAGGCAATACCAATATCACAAAAATGTGATAACGTTGCAATTTTTACCCCTGAAAAATTAAGTGATATAACAAGTATTGTAGAATTTTTAGCCACAAACCAACAAGCACTTTTAGATTTAAATTACATAGATTTTAGCCTTTTGCAACGTGTGGCAGATTATATAGGCGGTGCGGTTTTGGCATTGGGCGGAAAAGTTGAAAATTTGGGTGGAAATTTGTTTTTACTTGTTTCACGAAATACAAAAATTTTAAGGAATTAATATGACAAAAATAAAGTATTTTTATTTTATTGCACTAGGTGTGTTTTTGTTAGATATTTTAACAAAAATGCTAACCGATGGCATAGTTTACGCACCAGCAATTCCGGGCATTTTTTCTATAGAAAGCCACTACAACACAGGTGCTAGCTTTTCTATGTTTGCAGGCTCTAACTTTGCTCAAATAATGTTTATTATTTTGGCTTTTGCCTTTGCAATAGGTATTGTTTTGTTTGATTGTTTAAACAAAAAAATTTATACCAATGCTTGGTTTTATGTGGGCGCAACCCTAATGCTTGGGGGGATAGTTGGTAATCTTTACGACCGTATTTTCTTTGGCTATGTACGAGATTTTATTTCGCTAGACTTTATGAATTTTGCAATATTTAATGTGGCAGATGTGGCACTTTGTGTTGGTGTTGCGTGTGTTGCGGTTTGGTTAATTTTTTTTGCAGGTAAAAAGGAAGAGGTGAATGGAACAAAAGAAGTTTAAGGCCAATGCCGAGTGTAGGCTAGATGTTTATTTACAAAATAATTTAGAAGGTAAAACCAGAAATTTTATTCAGCATTTAATAGAAGAAAATAATGTTTTAGTTAACAACAAAGTTGTAACAAAATGCGGAACAAAAATAAAATTAGGGCAAGAAATTTTGGTTAATATTCCTGCCCCTAAAAATATAGAAGCAGTTGCCCAAGATATACCACTTGAAATTGTTTACGAAGATGCCGATTTGTTGGTAATAAACAAACCACAAGGTATGGTGGTGCACCCTGCAAACGGAAATTTTACCGATACTTTGGTTAATGCGCTTTTGTTTAGTGTTAAAGATTTAAGCGGTATAAACGGCAAATTAAGGCCAGGCATTGTGCATAGGCTAGATAAAGATACATCTGGCTTAATGCTGGTTGCAAAAAACGATTTTGCACACAACAGTTTGGCAAAACAAATTGCCGAAAAAACTTGCAAGCGTGAATATTTGGCACTTTTAAATGGCGTTGTAAAAAAAGATTGTGGCACCATAGAAACTTTAATTGGGCGATATTTAAAAGACCGCAAAAAAATGGCTGTTGTGCCAACAAATGGCAAACTTGCAATTTCAGATTTTGTTGTAGAAAAAAGATTTAGCCAGTTTAGTTTGGTACGTTTTAAATTAAAAACGGGCAGAACTCACCAAATAAGGGTGCACGCAAAATATATGGGGCACACTGTGGTTGCCGACCCTGTTTATGGTAAACCACAAATGGGACTATCTGGGCAGTTACTACATAGTTGCTATATTCAGTTTACCCAGCCAACAACTGGCGCTGTTCTAGAGTTTTCTGCACCGTTGCCGGATTATTTTGCAAAAGTGGTAGAAAAATTAGATATATAAGTAATAACTTTGTTTTTTAACAAAAAATTAAATAAATTCATAACATAAAGTTTAATAAAAGATAAGGAGAATATATGCCTAATTATGAATTTAGAAAGGCAATGAACGCAATGGGCTTTTTTGCCACTGTGCTAATTGCTGGTGTTATTTTAATTGCAAAAGTTGTTTACTGGATACAAACAGGCAGTTTTTTGGCACCAGTGCCAGGGCTTACTTTGGGTAGTGTGGTAGAAGTGCTTATGTTTGTTGCAAATATTTGTGCTTATATTATTGCCATAATAACGGGGTTTGCATATGCAAAAAGCAGGCGAAGTGCTGTTTATATAATTATTCAGTCTTTGGCGGTGTTTGTAATTGTGTTTGTTATAATTTCTAACTTATTTTAAGGATAAAGTAATATGAAAATAAATTTTAAATCACCCGCTTTAATAATTTTTTTAGTGGGGCTTGTGGTTATAATTATAGGCATTAGTTGTGCTAGTTTTGGCGCGGCATTTATGGTTGTTGCTTCTTGCGGGTGGATAATATGCTCGTTTTCGGTTTTGTATTGGACAATTATGGTGTATGTTAACCGCAAGCGTGCAATAGATGATGCACGATATTGTGATGCGTACTTGTATGCCGAAGATAAAGACAACCCCGAAGAAGCAATGCAAAAGTTTGGTTACGATAAAAAAACCGAACGCAAAATAAAATGGTATGGCTACAACAATTTTATGGTGCCACTAATTGGTGCGCTTTGCCTTATTATTGGTGTGGTTATGCTAATCACTGCAATTAATGCGTTGTAATAAAAAAAGTAGCAATTTTTTGCTACTTTTTTGTTTATAGGAAAAAATGTTTTTTAAATATTTTATATTTATAAGGAAAAATGTTTAATAAAAATTTTGTTTAATTAAGATGTTTTAACTTTTATGTTTGCAATAAGTTGTGTTTGTCTGCCACTTGTGTAGAAGTCATCATCAGTTATAGGTTGTGTGTTTAAAGATGTATCTTCATTATCAAGTGTAGGTGTTGCTGTTCCGTACGTTAATATATTTGTAAGCGCGGTTTTACTTGCTTCGTTAATTACATAAACAGAACCACCTTCTTTTGCTATTGCTGACTCTTTAAATGTATTATCTGCAGCCCAAATACCAGCGCGTTGCAATACACTTGGGTGTAACGAAACATCGAAGTTTATATATAATGTTTTTAAATTATTTACTTTTTCAAATGCTGAATTGGAACTAGATTCTGTTAGTGTGCTAGGTAGTGTTAATTCGGTTAATACTTTGTTTCCATAGAATGCGCCATCACCAATTCGTGTAACTCCTTCTGGAATACTGTAAGATGTTGCAGTTAAATATGCAGGGTATCTATAAATTATGGTTTTTGATTTATTATATAGCACACCTTGGTTATCTACTGAATAAGTTGTGTTGCTTTCTGGAATAACAAATTTTGTAACAGGTATATTTGCAAAACTATACGAGCCAAGAGAGGTAAGGCTAGATGGTAAATGTATTTCAAAACCTTGTGCATCGGCAGAAACAGTATTAACTGCATTCCTAACCAAGGTAAAGCCTGCTACTTTTGTATATCCTTCTGGAATGATAAATTTTGTTATGTTTTTCACTTGGGTATCTACATTAAATAAGTTACCCGATGTGCTACCGTCTCCAAACTGAACAATTTTAACTTTTCCGCCAGAGCCATCATCTACGGTAGAGTATCTTGGTAAAATAATTTGTTCTACTTCGGAAAATACAGAACTTGTAAAATAAGTTGTATCAAACCCAGTTATTTTGGTTCCATCTTCAGAGTATGTAAACCATTCTGGGTTTGTTTCCCAATATACATAAAGGGTGGTATCTTCGGTAATGGTTTCGGTTTCTAAATCAAATTCTTGTGTGCAGGCTTCATCTTTATAATAACTTGCAACCAATCCAACGCTGTTGCTAACTTCAAAGTCTGGTGCGGCTGTTGCAACTGTGCTGCCATTTTCTACTGTAATTTTAGTATAGTTTGCTTGCCCGCTATTAAGGTTTACAACAGTTACATAAGGCTCACGAGAAAGCGAGAATATTGCAGTAAGTGTAGTGTTTTTTGTAATTGTTATTACCGAGCCACCAGCATAATATTCGCCATCTTGGTCAACCCAACGCATAAAGGTTTTTTCTTCGGCTGTTGGGGTAGGCAAAACGTAATTAGAATCTAATGCCACATTAATAGTGGTTGTTGCATTTTCTACTTTTAAGTTTAATTGCCTTACGTTTTCGCTAGATACATAACTATAGTTTGCAAGTAAAAAGTTTGCCAAGGCATCTGCCATATAACTGTGCCCAAGGTCGTTAGGGTGCAAATTGTCGCTCATAGTGTCGTTTTCATCACTAGTAGAAGTATTGTTATCGGTAGAAGAGTTGTAGTAAATGCCACTTAAAAGGTTCATATCTAATGTAGGAATATCGTACATAGCGGCAGTTTCTATAATTGCGTTACACATATCACGCAACGAATAACCATGAACATTTTTTGTGTTATTATCCCAAGTGGTTATTCCATTTCCTAAACTAGAACTAGAAATAATTGGGGTAGAGAAGAATATTTTTGTGTTTGTTCCTGCATAGTTTTCCGAAAGTGCTTTTGCACAAACATTAAATGCACCATAAATTGTGGTTGTATCGGTAGAGCCCAAAGTTCCAAGTTTTACACCATCGCCATTTTTTGCTAAATCCCAGTCGTTTGTACCAAGTGCAACAATAATATAGTCGGTTGCTTCAGTATAGCCTTTAATTTCATTAAGTCTAGAAATTCTTGCGGCATTTGCGCCATCAACAACACCTTCACACATAGTTGTTCCCGAACTACCTTTGTTTACAACTGTTGCGCCTAATTTATTACAAGCCAAATTAGCATAACTGTTTGCTTTTAAGTTGTCGGTTGAGCCAACACCAGCGGTAATACTATCACCAAATATAGTTATAGTTTTGCCTGCAAAGTCGTCGGTGGTTAATGCACTACTTACCAACACTTCGCCATAAACGCCTTGCCCACGTGCGTTAACATCGGTAACTGTTCCGTTAATAACCCAATAACCATCTTCATTAATGGCAATAGTAGGGGTTGTTCCGTTTTCACCTTTTGCTTTAACTTCGGTTGCTTGTCCGTTAATAACCCAGTAACCACTTTCGTTAATGGTAATTTCTGCTTCATCGCCTTTACTACCTTTAATGTTTGTAACCAAAATCCAATTGGTTTCGCCTTTTGCGTAAACATTACAGGTGGCAGTATCTAAATACATATCTCCTGTGTTTCCCAAAGTATCAGCAGGGGTGGTGGCACCATAGTGCCATTGTGTAGAAGCACCAGTATCTCCTTTACTACCTTTAATGTTTGCAATTTCAAGCCAACCACTGTCGGTTTTGTTATACACATCTCCGTTAGCGGTGTTTAAATAAAAGTCGTTAAGTCCACCAATTCCTTCAGCAGGCTCATCACTTCCGTAATGCCATTGTGTAGCAGTTCCGCTTTCTCCTTTAATACTACCAACAACTTCCCACTCGGTTGTTCCCATTATATAAACAGTGTAGGTGGTTGTATCTAAATACATATCGCCAGCATTTCCCAATGTGGTTGGTTCGCCTTCGCCAATACTCCACTTGTTTCCATTAGTTCCAGGAGTACCAGGTTCTCCTGGGTTACCTTTTATGTTACCAATCTCGTCCCAACCTTGGCTAGTTTTACTAAACAAATCATAAGTGGTTGTGTTTAAGTATATGTCGCCAACCTTACCATCAGTTTCTTGTGGGTCAGTAGCACCAGTAAGCCAAACCGAACCAGTTGCACCAGCACTACCACTACTTCCAGATTCTCCAGGAGTGCCAGGTTCTCCTTGCTCACCTTTAATATTACCAATTTTAGCCCAACCGTAATTGGTTTTTGTGTAAATGTCATATGTGCTACTATCTAAATATAAGTCACCAACTTTACCACTTTCAGTAGCAGGGGCGGTGGTTCCTGTAAGCCAAGTTGCTCCATCTGCACCAGCAGCCCCAGTTTCACCTTGTATTCCTTGTGCTCCTTGTGGGCCTTGTGCACCAGTATCTCCTTTAGGTCCCGCTTCGCCACAACCTACAAGCATACCAGTACAACCAAGTAGCATACCCATACTTAATGCAGTTGTAACCATAGTTTTTCTAAAACTTTTTTTCTTAATTTTTTCTAGTTTGTTTTCTCTTGTTTCTAGTGTTATATTGTTTTTTTCCAACATTGTTTCCTCCCTTTATTACAAACATACACTTAACTATGTGTTAGATGTGTGTTTTTTATTAGATAACATTTATACTGTAACATATATTTTTAGTTTTTCCAAACAAATTTATAATTATTCTACACATTTTTACTAATTTTCTTATTTTTAGTCATTAACATAAAACCAAACACACATCTAACACATAGATAGATGCGTGTTTTTTGTTGTTTTACAAACTATAAATTTGTGTTAAAAAATATATACACTTTTCAAAACAAATCATAAATAAAAAAATAATCTATAAAAATTTATAAATTGTTTATTTTTTGGGTATAAAGTAAAATATCAAAGTTAAACAATTTACAATTTTTGGCATTACAACTTGCAAATTAAATAATTTTGTGTTATAATTGCTTTACTATTTTTTTTAGGAGTTATATATATGAAACAAACACTTACTTATACATCTAAAACAGAAGCACAAATTAAATTTATTGCTAACAAGGAAGATTGGGCAGCAGCATTGCAAAAATCTTACGAATTAA
>JAFTUZ010000038.1 GCA_017466005.1 Clostridia bacterium
CATCTTTGCCATTAGACCATAAAACCATAGATAAAGCAACAAAATACATAAACCAATTAGGTGGTTATGCATTTACTTTACATCAAAAAGTTGTAACTGGTAGTAATTTAACTATGGATGATGAAGACCAACTAGATTCTTTACACGAAACAAGTTTAACTATTAAATATGAATTAAACAGATTGGCTAATATGATAAATCAAGGCTATTCTATAGTA
This sequence comes from Clostridia bacterium, assembly GCA_017466005.1. Next base: position 219 of record JAFTUZ010000038.1, read on the forward strand.
GATAATAGCGAACAAGATGGCGAACATCAAAGTGGATTTAGTGGCGAGTGGGGTGGTTTTTCTACTGAAATGGTAGAATATCCGCAACTTATTTACGATGGCCCATTTAGCGATTCTGTTATGAATCAAGAAATAAAAGGCTTGCCTGAAGATGAGATAACAGAAACAGAAGCAAAATTAATTGCTACAGAATTATTTAATGATTGGGAAGTAACATCTTCTGGCGAAAGTGCTGGCGGTGATTTTGATACATATAACTATGAAATAGAAAAAGACGATGTTAGCGGATATGTTCAAATTACAAAACGTGGCGGAATGTTGTTGCAATACAACACAGATGCTATTGCTGGTAAAAGTACAAAAACATTAAAAGAATGTGAAGTTTTGGCTGAAGAATTTGCTAAAAAAGCGAAATTTGAAAACACCAAAGTAGTGTGGAGTACGGAAAGCAATGGTTTTGTTTATTGCAACCTTGTGTATATGATTGATGATATAATTGTATATCCTGATATGATAAAAGTAAAAGTTGATAAAACTAATGGTGGTATAATTGGTTGGGAAGCACGTTCTTGGGCATTTAATCATACCGACAGAAGCAAACCAACAGCATCTATAACTAAAGAAGAAGCACAAAAAGTAATTGATACAGATTTAGAAGTTTTAACAATAGAACAATGTATAACACCTGGTGAATATGTGGGCGAAGTTTTTGCGTATGAGTTTAAGTGTTTAAGTAATAACGATATCTATTATGTTTATGTAGATGCTAACACTGGTGTTCAATTTAGAGTTTTAAAAATCATTGAAACAGATAATGGCGAATTATTAATGTAATTTTTTAAAAAATTTAAAAAAAAGTGTATAAATTAAGTTAATTTGCATATAATTATAATGTAAGGATTTAGATGTAAATTTAAAAGTACACACAATCCTTACGGTATAACAGGGCTAAAACGCCCTGTTTTTTATTATTTTTATTTAATAAAATTGTCGAAAAAATGTAATAAAATGCCAAATAATTCTATAAAATAATTTACATTTTAGTTAAATTATGTTAACATATTTTTACAATATTAAAGGGAGATGCCGTATTATGAAGTTTAATATAAATAATTTTGATGAAAAAAATCTTCAACAGATGGGTATCTTTCAATTAAGAACTATAGCCAGAGAAGTAGGTGTGCATTTGCCAACCACTTTAAAAAAGCAAGAACTTATAGAACAGATTTTAAAAGTTGCAAGGGGTGAAGTTAAACCTTTTGTTCCAAAGAATAAAAAAGGAAGACCGCCTAAAACTTTATTAAACGAAAATTCGTCTTGGGCTATGCAAGAAGAACAAAACTTAACACAAGAAGAAAATAGTTCGTGGCAAAAAGGTAAATGGTTAAAATCTAAATTTATTGATGTAAAAGTTGATAGAATTAGTGAGCCTGAAAGTATTAATTTTGATGAGAAATCCGCTGTAAAATTTAGTGGCATTTTATTTTGTGAGCCTAATGGTAATGGTACTGTTCATATTGGCGGGATTTCTAAATTAGAAAAAGATGAATTGGCTTTTTTAACTAATAATATGATTTTACAATATGGTTTAAAAACTGGTGATGAAATAACTGGTTGTTACATAAATACTGTTAGTGGTAATTTGGTTGTTAAGTTAGATTGTATTAACGGCAAAACAGCAGAATGTTTTGGAAGAAAAGATTTTGATAGTTTAAAAAGTATTTCAACCACAGATAAAATAGATTTAAGTGTTATAGAAGAACTGAAATATGCTAATTATTTATCTCCTATTGGCAAAGGTCAACGTGTGTTAGTGCGTGGCTGTAAGGGTAGTGGTAAAAGTAAATTTTTGTTTAATTTAGCAAAAAGTTTTGCTTTAAACGGAATTAAAACAATTTATCTTGTTTTAGATAAAAGACCAGAAGACAATAAATATTATGAAATAGAAAATTTGGAATATTGCTTTGCTTCGTTTGATGTGATTCCATTTAAACAAATGTATATTGTAGAATTGGCATTATCTATGGTAAAAAGAATGTGTGAAGAAGGCAAAGATGTTGCTTTGGTTGTAGATGATATTTTTGCTGTAGCAAGAGCATATGATGGTTGTTTGGAAAACAAATTTAATAACTCCTTTATGGGGCTTGATACATCTACAACAGTTGCTGTAAAAAAAGTGTTGGCAGTTGGTAGAAATATAGAAAATTGTGGTAGTGTAACTTTTGTTGGGTGTGTTAATGATAATATTGGTGAAAACGATATAAGATTTGTTTACCAATTGGACGATTTATGTAATTGCCACATAAAACTTGCAGACACTTTTAATAAAGTAAATTTAAAAAATTTGGTTTTACCATCTAGTTTTACCGAAAATGCAAGTGACTTATTATCTACAGAAGAGCAAACCATTGCAAATTCTTTAAAAATAAAGTGTGAAAACAAAACCGAAGATGAATTAAAAGAAATTTTAATATAAAAACCAAATTAAAGTTATAAATTTAAAAAACTAATAAAAAAGATATTTTGAAATATTTCAAAATATCTTTTTTATTTATATAAATAATTCTTTATTATATTTTTGCAATAACTCATTTATCCATTCATTATCTTTACATTTAATTGCTTGTCCAATTAAATAATTAAATTGATAAACTGCAATTCGTTTTTCAATATTTTTATCATTGAAAATTTCTGGATATTCTGTTATAAATTGCTCGTAAATTCCTATATAATCTTCGTTTTTGATTTTATTTTCATCCTCTTCATTTGCAAACTTGCTTGGATTATCACACATAGTTTTAAAAATTAACATTTCATAGTCAATGGGGCAAGCTATAACTCTATCAAAATCAATTAAGTTTAATTTCCCATTGTTATAGATAAAATTATCAAAATGTGCATCATTATAAACTAAACCAAAGGTATTTTTAGAAAATAATTCAGATAAATTATTTGAAATAAAATTATTAATAACTTCGGTGTTAAATCCCATTTTTGCTAATGCCAAAGATTTTGATTTTAATTCATTTGTTAAATAATTATCCCAATCTAAATATTTGAATTCTTTATTTAAAAAGTTATAGTCTTGTTTATTAAATTCTTTTAATATTTTGGCAATTTGTTTTATACAACTTTGCCTTTCTTCTTTTGTTAATAAATGCCAAATGGAGAATAGACTATTACCAGTAAGTTTTGAGATAATTAAATATTGATAATTTTGTATATATCCATTTGCTACAAGTGTAGGCATACAATCAAGTTGAACATTTTTATAAATAGAGATTTCTTTATCTAGTTTTTTCTTTGTTGCTTCTTCTTTTGATATTTTAATCACATAGTTGTCATCAGCAAAAAAAACTAAGTTTGTAAAACCTGATGTAGCTTTTACAATTTTATTATATGAAATGTTTTCTTTATTTAAAATTTCTTTTATTATTTCCATTTTGTAATTCCTTATTTATTTTTATTTCTTTATTATAACATAAAATTTTATATATTGCATTCAATTAAAAAATTTTTATAACTTAAAATAGTAAATAAAAAAGAATTGGAATATTTATTATTCCAACTCTTATTATTTCACTAATTTCAAAGGTTGTATATTTTTGATTTAGTTTTTTATTTATATAAATTATCTAACTTTCATTTTATTTCTCAACAAGAAGAAGGTTAGGGTAATACCAACAACAACTAAACAAGCAACTACAATTAAAATAATTGAAGCGGTGTTAAGAGGTACATCTATGGTAACTCTTTGACTTAATACAAGCTGACCACTTTCTGTGTAAACTTGAACAAGATAGGTGTTTGGGTTTGAAAGTGTAAAGTTTTTAGGTGTTTCAGAAGTGGAATTTTCTTCATTAATTTCTGCAACTGTATTACCATTTACTACTATCGAGCAGTTTCCAATTTGCTTATAAATAAGTCCTTCGTTATATTCTATTGTAACAGAACTTGTTGCGTTTGTTCCAAATTCTCTTGATGGACTAAGTATAGGTGTTTCGTTATTAATCCATACTTCAAATTCAAATGTTTGTGAAGGTATTAATTCTTTGGCGCTAGTTTTAATAGTTAATTTATATTTTCCAAGACCGGTGGTGGTTTCGGAAAGTAAAAGGTTATAAATTTTGTTAGCACCATTATTGTTTAGGGTAGTGGTAATTTCTTCCCATTCACCCTCATAATTTTGTTTTTCTACTTTTATTATTTCATAGCCAGAAATTTTAGTAAATTCATAAGCAGTTCTAGATTCTTTGTTGTTTAAAATTACAAAATTTGCTTCTCCGTAAAGCATTGTGGTAGAACCACGTAAACGAACACTCATAAGTACTTTATAAACACCAGCATCAGAGAATGTGTAAACATTATTTTTTACAGTGTAGTTGCTACTTGATAATTCAACATTATTTTTAAGGATTTTTACATCAAAAGATGTCATTGTATAATATGAAGTATCGTGTAGAGAAATAGAAACAGGAGTGTTGTATATAGCATTGCTTATAGGAGTAGAGTCGTTAACTTTGTATATTATATCATAAAGAACAGTTAAAGTATAACTTGAGTAAGTTGTGTTAAACATATGTTGTTGATTTACATAGTTTCTTATGTTTATTGTGTAAGTACCAGAAGAAGTTAATGATATTGCACCATCTGTATATGTGTCAACATATTGATTATTATAATATAAATC
>JAFTUZ010000039.1 GCA_017466005.1 Clostridia bacterium
GAAAACACATATTCATAAATTTTAGAAGAAACATCTAAAACATCATCTAAACTAGAAACGTAATCTGGCGAATATGTATATGTAATTGTATATTTACCATTTTTACATTTAAAAAAAGTTGGGAAGGTTTGAAAATTTTGTTTTATTCCAATTTCATTTTTTACACTTATAAGTTCAATTAAAATTTTAGATAGTTGTGAAAAATTAAATGCGTTTTCGCTAACTATTATGTTTTCAGTCGTTTTCAACGGTAAATACATAAAAGAAATCAAGTGATTTACATCATTAACGCAGTTAATTAAATATTTAAATTGTGCCTGTTGTTCTTCCGTTACAACATTAGAACCACCCAATTCAGTTGTATTTAATAAATCTGTAAAATCTAATTCAGCACTTACAATTTTTAAAACATCTTTTACTATCATATCCTTTTCTCCTTTTAAGCCCATTTAGTTTTATAGGCATCACTAAAATTAACATCGTAACTTTTGTTATTTGCATAATCATACATTTCTTTTAACTTCCAACTCATCTCATCTGATTGTTGTCTTTTACATTCCACTTCTAGTATTTTATTATTTTCTTCTATTTCCTTAATAATTTTTTCAGCATTTTCTCTTCTAGTTTTCCTTGTGTACCCAACAAGCCTTGCATCTAATTTATTAAATGGCACAACCAAGCAAAAAGTTTGTTTTTGTGCGGAATTATGCACTTCAAACCTATTTTTTTTAGTATTATAAACAATAAAATAGTTATAATCTATTTCTTTTAATCTATCGCATATATCAAATACATCGTTATTAATTTTTATATTCATCATTTTTCCTTTTATAAATTAAGGGTGGACATTTATTGCCCACCCTTGATTTTATTAAAACATAAACACACCAAATAATTAATAATGTTATACAATATTGTGTATATTTATTAACTATTCAGCAATAACAAGTTTACCTTGTCCACCCGGTTTTTCACACATAAGTTCTGCATATTTAACCAAAGTTGCACTATGAACTGGATATCCTTCTTTTTGTTTTAAAATTTGACCTTTATCGTTACTTATCCATTCCCAGTCACAAAGTTGATGCATTTTAAAATCTTTACTGTTCAAGAAGAAAATTTCTCCATCATTAGCAAAACGGTCAGCAACAAAAGGAATACCGTTAAATGAAATTGTTTTATAGCCACCATCAAGTTTCATAATATCTACATTAAGTTTGTTTTGAATTAAAGCACTTTGATACATTCTTCTAGCATCTAACGCACCAACTATAAAATCTATTTCAGAACCTTTTTGCTCATCTAAAGTATCAATTACTTCCATCATAGATGTTTCATTAAATTCTCCACTTGCTACGTTTAAAGTAAAAGGTTTTAAAAAGCCATATGTAGCCACAGAATTTCCATACAAAGTATCATTACTAAATAAAGCCTTTAAGCCTGTAATTTCTTTTCCTTTACTACCTTGCATATACAAAGTCACATTATTAGCCACATCTCCCATCTCTGCAGTTGTAGGAACATCAAATGTTAATACTTTATTATTATAATCCCAAGAAACTATTCTGGTTGTAAGTGTGTAAACATCATTAACATAAACATCTACAACCATTCCCACCATTAAATTTTTAAAACTTTCTGCTATAAAAAAATATTCTCCCGACATAACAGAGTTACCAGTAGCAAGTAATCCACTACCATCACCATAAAGCATTCTGCTCATATTAAATTTACTTGCATTAATCATACCTTCCATTTCCGCTGTAAGCAAATTAACAAATGCACTAGCCTCAGAAGATGAAGCACGCAAAGCTTTATCTGAAAGTTCTATTGTTCCGTATAAGTTTTTTAAAGTAGTATTAAAAAGCAAATAATTATTAAATCCACTTTTTGGCAAAGCACCAGCTTCTGTACCTGCACCAATACCACCATTAACACCATAAGGTACTAATTTTTTAACCGCTTTTCCAACAACGTCCTGACTTGTTTTTTCAATTTTTGATAAAAAAGGGTGTGTGTTGTTATTTAATTGATTAGCAACAACATCAAGATACATTGTTTTCAAAGCTTCATTAGCTGTTTGTAAAGTTACCATATTTTCCCCCTATTAAGATAAATTGGTCAATCTTGCTTGACCTGCTGGTTTTGAACACATAAGTTCAGCATATTTTACTAAAGTTGCAATATAACTTGCATAACCTTCTTTTTGTTTTAAAACAGAACCATCTTCATTACAAAGCCATTCCCAATCACAAAGTTGGTGCATTGCAAAATCGTTTGTATTAAGCATATACATCGTTCCGTTTTTAATAAATCTATCACTTATAACTGGTATTCCGTTATAACTTATTGCATTATATCCGCCATCAAGATTAATTGTATCAATATTTGCACGTTTACTTATAAGATTAGATGCTAATATACGTTTTACTTTGCTGGTAGTAGCAATAAAATTAATTTCACTACCAGTTCTTTCCATAATCTCATCAATAAATTCTTGCAAAAGTATTTCATCTAAAGTTTCAGTAGATAATTTACTTCTATCATAACTATTAATCCAAGGGTAAGTTGTTCTATCTAATCCGTAAATTGGGTCTAGAGTAGCAAAAAGTTTTTCAATACCTGTAAGTTCTTGGTCTTTACTATTCTGAACATAAATTTTGCATTTTTTAGCATTTGTTGCAAAAGTAGAATTTGCAGAAACACTTAAAGTTAAGGTCTTGTTTTCTCTATCTATTCCAATAATTCTAACACCATTAAAACCAATTAAAATGTTATCTGCATTATAAACATCTACAACCATACCTTCAATTAAATTATTAACATTATCTACAGTAATAATGTTTTCACCTTCGGTAGCGGCTGTTACAGAACACAAAAGCCCCGAACCATCACCGTACAACATTCTACCTAAATTAAATTTACTAGATTCAAGCAATCCTTCCATTTCTGCTGTAAGTAAATTTACAAACGCACCAGCATCATCAACAGAAGCTCTGATTGCTTTATCTGAAATTTCAATTGTTCCATAAAGATTTTTTAAAGTTGAAGTTAATAAAACATATTTGTTTTCAGCACTTTTAGGCAAAAGCCCACCTTCATCACCAGCACCTATACCACCATTAATTCCAAACGGTGCCAATTTTTGCACCTCTCTACCATAAACATCAGTAGTAGTTTGTTTTATTTGGTTATAAAGTGCGTTAGTTTTAGTATTCAACTGATTACTTACAACGCCAAGATAAATATCTTTTAAAGCGTTTTCAGCAGTTTGCATAGTTACCATATATAAAACTCCTATTTATTAAAAATTTTCTTTGCCATTTCTTTTGCTTCTTCCAAGGTTGTGGGAGCATTAACTTTTATATTAACAGCATTCCCGCCATCAGATTTAGAAAATATAAATGGCGTATCATCACGATTGTTAATGTGTTTTAAATAGTCTTTAATAACAGCATCGCGAACTTTTGTATTGGTTAAAACTTTATTAAAATTTTTTTCGTTATCTAAATAATTTTTATTATTCTCTAATTCATTTTCTAAAAATTTTAACCATGCTTTCTGCAAGGGGTTATTACTATTTTCAATATCCTTGTCTTGCAATACAATGTTTGAAAGTTCTCTCGCATATTCTTTTGCGCGTGGATTTTCTTTAAGAAATTCCGCAACATATTCATTCCAATTATTTTTTTCAAAAAATGACATTGCAGAAGTTTCTTGCTCATTTTGTTTTTGTAAACTAGACAAAAGTTGACTTTTGCGAGTAAACTCTTTTTCTAAATTTTCATAAGCATTTTTTAAAGATTCAGCATCTTTAAACTTGCCAAAAGGAGAACCTTCAACCAAAGGTTGCTCTCCTACTTTTTCATCATTTTCTTTATTTTTAATAGAAAAATCTTCATTTTTTACTATTTTTTCATTAATTTTATGTATATTTTTAGCATTTTCATCAATGTTTTCAATATTTATATTTAAAGTTTGAGCATCACTATTTTCAATGTTATTCAAATTTTCCATAATAAATCCCCTTAATTTTCAATCATATTATTTGCTTGAATTTCTAATTTTTTAAATTGTTTATGTTCACGTATGTGGTTTAAAAGTTTTTCTTTTAATAATTTATTATTTTCACATTCTTTTTCAAAATCGCCACTTAACATAAAGTTTACGTGCTCTGAAATATGTAAATCATGATTATGTATTTCTAACACTTCACAATCTTTATTATTAATAAAATCTAAATTTTCTCTTTTCGCTTTTTGCATTTGTAAAGTGTTTTGGTCTAAGCCATCTTCCCACATTCCAAAACCTAACATTTCCATAGTTTTACTTCTAACCGAGTTTGAAATCTTACCATTTTCATCTGTAAGCAAACCTGAATTTAATAACTCTAATATCATATTTCTTTTTTGTGCAACAGTTTGCCCCAACTCTGATTCGGTTTCAAAAGCAATATCATCAGATGAAATATCACCCCTATCCCAATAAAAAAACTCGCTTGTAGCATTAGGGCCTACTATTCTTCCCATTCTATTTGTTGTAGCAAATTGTTTATACAAACGTAAAATTTGTTGAGCAATATTTTTTATTGCAAACATAATATATTCGCCACTTGCAGAAATTCTAGCTTCTTCTTGCTCAATTAACACCTGAAGTGCAATACCACTCATACTGGTTATATTACCAGCACTTCCAAGCAAATCGTTTACACCACTTACTGTTATAAACTCGTTTTCCAAACGTTGTTCTTCTTCGGTAAAATTAGCAGGTACCGAATCGGTTGGCAAAATACGTGGCATATTAGCACCTTGCCTATAAACCAAAATCTTTCCAGGGCTTAATCCATCTTCTTCAAGCTCATCAACATCAACCGAACCATCTTCAACAGTAAGCACCCCCATAGACAGACGATTAATAAACTCGTGTTTTCTGTTTTTTACAGCATTATACGCACGCTGAACAGGAATCATACGTTCCACAACACTTCCACCCCAAAACAATGATGGTTGTTCTACCGAAATCTGTCTTATAAAAGGAAATCCACGTTCTCCATCTTTTAAATTTTTATAAGGCAACTCTCCATCAAACACCAACTTGTTTCCAGCAATAATTATAAGTCTTCCTTTTGGGTATTTAACACTTGGCGTTTCATATCTTTCAATAACCATTGCAGAATTTGGTTGCTTGGTTTTCTGAAATTTAGAAACATTAAATCCACTTGCCACAAAGCCATTTCCCTGCAC
>JAFTUZ010000040.1 GCA_017466005.1 Clostridia bacterium
TTTCGCTTTTATTGTTTTTGTCAAACCCAAGCAAACACGACAATAAATCATTTTGTCTTGCCAAAACTATTTCTAACGAAATTTGATTAAATAATTTTGAATTATTTTGTAAAGATAAATCTTTTAAAATCTTCACAAATTGTTCTAATGAAGAATTTTGTGCAATTAACACCATTACCCAATTAAAATCTGCATTAAAATCAGATTGTTTAAATAAACTATAGCATTTTTCACATAATTCATCTAAAGATTTTTCTTTAACATACTCTTTTATAAATTCCGTTTTAAAACACTCATAAGGCGAACAAAGAGATTGATATTGTTCTAAAATAAAACTAACAGCACCTTTTTCCTCCTGATTATCACTTCTTAATTTTAATATAGGAAAGTTGTTAATATTGGCATTTAAGTAACTATTGTTACTATTTTCATATTTTTGCACTTGCTTTTTAAATTTAATATGAGTATTAATCTCTTGAATAAAATTTATGTCAATTTTTTCTACAATTAATTTTTTAATTACATCATCTTTTTCTTTAAAATAAAGTTCGTTTAAGGTTTTAATTGCATCTTGCTCGTTTGTATAACCTAACAACAACTCTACCACTTGCTTTGTTGATATATTAAAATTCTCTAATTCAATCATAATATGTTCTTTAACTTGCTTATAGTGTTGTTTAAGCAAATTTTTAACTTGTCTTTTCTGCTCAAATTCATTTTTTAAATAATAATCTACTAATTTAGGAATTGCAAAACTTACGTTGTTGATAATTAAAAAATCAAATGTAAGCATTCCATATTTTTCAAAATTATCAAAAATAAAAGATAAAAATTGTTGTTCGTGTTGAACAGCATATTCAAGCAAATAATCGCTAGCTGGCCTTTTCCATTTGGCAAGCAATGATTGTGCTGGGCATTTAATAACCTTATAAATAAAACCTATATAATCTTTAAAATTTATATTAAAAAACTGCGTACTTTCAATAAATCGGTCAAAAGCTCGTTCGCCCATATCAAAACTACTAGCATTTTTACTTACATAATACGCATTACCAATATGTTGAGCATAAATTTTTGAGAAAAACAAAACCAACAATTCCCATTGCTCGGCCTGTATTTCTATTTGCATAAAATTTCTAAAAAATATACCATTAGAACTCAAAAAATTTTCTGCTAAACTTTGTATTTCTGGCATTGTAAATACAATTTGCTTTGTTGAATCAATAATTTCTGCACTATAAACAGGATTTTTTTCTACATTACAAAAAGCATCTACTAAATCTTGTTTGTTTGGCACATCTTTATTAAAAATAATACTTTCAAAAAATCTTCTCATTTCTTCTGGTTGCATAAACATATCTCCATTTTTAAACTTTCTTTGATTTTAACACAAAAAGCCTAATTTAACAACCAAAATGATATACATTAACTTAAAATAGTTTTCAAAGTTGTACTAGCAGGATAAATTTGTATTAATTTTTCCAACTCATTTTCGTTAATCACACCCGCAACAGATAAATCGTCATTTAAAACTTTAAAATTAGTAATGGCATCAGAACGTAATTGTGAAACAATTTTATATAAAGTGCTTGCGTTACTAACGGCAATTTCACGTATAACCATACCACGTTTTAAATTATTAGATTTATTTGCCAAAAATGATGTTTTTTGATAAATATTAGTTTTATCTTCCCAAATTGCAGTTAAAAATATAAATATTCCTAACACCAAAAAAGTATAATTTACACTAAAAAAAGTTGATATAACAAAAATTGATATAAATGCAAAAGAAATACTAACGCCTAAAATTCTTAAAATTTTCATCGCCTTTGCACGAGTTACTTTTTTACTTAACAATGCCAGTGCAATTCTCCCACCATCTAATGGAAAAATTGGCAATAAATTTATTATTCCTGTTACCACATTTGCTAATACAAAATAATATGTAAACACATAAGTAGATGGATATAACCACCAAATAGCAACCCCACATATAGCCAAACAAAAATTCATTAAAGGTCCTGCTATTGCAATTTCAATTTCATCTTTTCTTGCAAACAACTCGTTACTTCCACTAAGGCTAATACCATGTGGCATAAGTTTAAATTGATTTAACGAGTACCCCTTTCGGCTAGATACCATATAATGAGCAAGCTCGTGTAAAATAATGGTTATCAAATAAGAAATTAATACCCAAAACCACCCCATACACGCTAAAAAACAAACAAAAATTACAAATAATGGATGCAAACTAACTTTATATCTCATTTATTCACCACCTAATTAGGAATTATACCTAAAACTTTTAGCCTATTGCTTCTTACTTTACATTTTAAAACATAACTACCATTAACATCTATGTCTATTTTGGTTATAATATCATCACTATCTATTTCCATATAATTTTGCATTACCTTAAATATTTCGCTTTTTACAATTTCATTTAATCTTATAGGATTAAAGTGTTTGTCATTTATTAAAACCTGTTTTAATTTTGCTATACCCCTAGTTTCCATTAAACTCTCCTTTTTAAAGAATATTTTAATCTATTAAACAAACTTATGTTTGAATTATTTTTATTTTCTGTATTACAATTTCCAGTACAAATATTTTTACATATTTTTTTAAATTCTGTTAATGTAGGCTCCACTAAACTTGCAATGTTTCCAAACACGCTAGTTTTTAATGAAATATCATCACTTTCAGATATTGCTCCAATTAATGGCAACGATAATGTTTCTGCTATATCTGTTGCAGATAGCATACTTTTAGAAAGTACCAAATCTTTTCTAATTCTGTTAACAATTAATGAAATATTATTTAATTCGCACCCATTTAAAATAGAAGCCACCTTGTTTGCATCTCTTATTGCAGGAATATGTGGCGTTGTAACAATTAATGCCTCGCTAGCACAAAATACGGCTCTATGAAATCCCAAATCTATTCCAGCGGGGCAATCTATTAAAACAAAATCAAAACCAGATGAAAAATATTCAACCACATCTTTTAATGATTCGGGATTAACTTTTCCTACATTATATGGGTGTGCACTAGGTAAAATAAATAAATTTGGATTTTTAACATCTCTAATTAATGCCTGAATAGGTCTGCACTTACCTTCTATCACATCTACTATATCATAAACAACTTTGTTTTCCACCCCAGCAACCACATCTAAATTATTAAGCCCAATATCTACATCAAATATTATTACTTTTCTACCTAAATTTGCCAACATTTGCCCTAAAATTGTACATATAGTAGTTTTACCCACACCACCTTTACCACTTGTAATAACAATTTTTCTAGCCATATATCCTCCAAAAGTTTTAATTTTGGTTATGTTAGCAAATATTTATAAAAAAATAAAGGAACAATTACAACAATTGTTCCTTTAGACAAAACAAATCAAATTATTTAATAAATCTTCAAAATTCTTTTAAGTTCAGAATGGTGTTCAAGCAAATATCCCATACCTAAAATTAGTGTTTCACTTTTTTCTATTATTACAGAAAAATCTGTTCTAGCCGCCAAAAACTTATCTAACCCATCAATTTGCGCAAGCCCGCCACTTATAACTACTCCATTTTCTATAATAGCTTCTTTACTTTTATAAGGTAATTCTTCTATAATATCATTTATTAATGTTGCCACAAATTTATAATAATCTTGCAAAACCGCCCCTACATCGGCAGACATTATTGCCTGCCTTACTGGTTCGTTATTTCTGCTATCTAGCCCATTTACAAATTTTTCCATTTTACTATTTTCTTGTAATGTAGAATTTTCTTTTAATTCTCTAGCCTGAAGTTCTGTTATTATAAGCCAGTATTGATTTTTTATTAATTCCACTATTTTTTTATCAAAATCATTTCCACCAATGTTATAAGTAAACCCCGTTTCAATTTGCCCATTATTTATTAAAGCAACATCGGTATAACCCGCCCCACAATTAGCAATAACCATAGAATCTTTTCTATCTTTAACACCATAATAAGATGAAACAACAGCCGGAATAATTTCTATAGAAGCAATACCAGCAGAATATGCAACAGTTTTGATATCTTCTCTTTCCTGTTCGGTAATTCCACAAGGCACAGAAAATAATGCACAAATTCTGTATTTATCTGTATCTGCAATCTGATTTATAAATTGCTTTAACATTTTTGCACAATAAACCGAATTATGTATAACACCATGCATAATAGGATAAATAGTTTCAACATTTTCAGGTTCTTCACCTATTAACTTAAACGCTTTTTCTCCAACAGCAAAAACTTTTTGCTTATCTTGTATCATTATAACACTAGGTTCTTTTAGCACCAATCCCTTTTTTTCTATATAAATTGAAGTGAAAGTTGAACCCAAATCAATTGCCATATTAATAACAGCCATTTTAGCCCCCTATTTTACTAAATAACTTTATTATACATAATTTTACAAAAAATTTTTTTTAAAGTCAACATAACAAAAGCAGTTAAAAATTAATATACAATTTATTTTATAATTTTACAAAATATTTTTTAATTATTATGTAAAAATAAACTTTTTTTACATTATTTCGACATTTTTTTATTTAATTTTTAAAAAAATTAAGTTAATTGTTAAATTTAAAAATTTTTTTCATTTATTTCTTTTGATATTAATTAAATTGTAAAATATAATAAAACTTATTAGGAGGAATTATGAAAACAGTACCAAATTGGATATGCGAACTAGACCGTCCACTTTCAAACGACATTATTGAAAAACTAGCGGAAGAAAAAGCAGAAAACGTAAACATCAAAACAATATCAAAAGATGATACATTTTCACCATACGCCATTACTAAAGAATTAAAGGATATAAAAAACAATCATATAAACTTTCCAGAAGATTTACCTGAAGAAAGTAAATTATATTTAATTTCTTTATCGTCTTTAAAAACAAGCGAAGAATGTGTTAAAA
>JAFTUZ010000041.1 GCA_017466005.1 Clostridia bacterium
ACTGTTAAGAAGGATTTGGATAACAGCTACGAAAACAACTGCTACAAGTACACCAACAACTACGTTGATTAATGAGCCTTTAGCTTTCTTCTTATCTTCATCTTCTTCAGCTTTTGCATATTTAATTGCAAGAGTGATACCATAGAACAAACCAAGAGCAAGAACGATACCAATTACGATTGGGAAAATTACGTTAACAATGTTAAGGAATGTTTTGTATGCTTTGTTAGCAACATCACCTACATTACTTGCTGTTGTTACTGCGTCTAACATGAAACCCATAGTTATGATCTCCTTTCGTTTTTTTATTTTTTATATCGACTATCTAAAGTTTAGCACTTTCATTTTCTTTTGGCAAACAAATTTTAGCATTTTTTGAAAATTTTTTATTTTTTTATTTTTATTCAATTCTTCAACAAATTACCACTTTAACCATTAATAAATGTTGCAAGTGGTCCACGGATAGCAAACAAAATACAAATCAAAAGAATAACTATACCTAAACCAATAATAAAATTAACAAGTGTTTTTTGCGCATTAAGTCTTTCATCTTCAGCTTGACATCTCGCATATTTTACAGATAAAAAGATACCATAAAATAATGAGAGAGCAAACACAACACCTAGTGCATATGGGCCAACCATTCTCATACCTTCATAAACAGGGTTTAATACATCTTCACCCGAACCAAGAATAAAATAGATAGAATTAATAATACTCATAATAATTTACCACCTTAATATTTACTACATAATATCAAATCTTCAAAAATCTTGCAAGTAAATAAAACCAAATTATTCATTTTATTTATTTTAATTTCATTTTTTTGTTTGCTCCCACTATCTATTATGTGTTATAATCTACTTGTTTATAAATTATATATTGCTTAACACTAAAAAAAATAAAAAAGGAGTTTAATTATGGCAGAAGAGAAAAAAAAAAGTTTTACGGGTATTTTAATTATGCTCGGTATTATTTTAGTCCTATCTTACATTGCCGGTGTAATTATCGACAATAAACTTATGGGTAATCCCGTTTCATTTAAACCAAACGCTTATTTCTTTATCATATTCTTAGCAGGTGCAATGTGTTATATCATATACGCAACTGGTGATAACGATAAGTATTTCAGACTTAAAGGTAAGTCATCCATGGAAAACCAACACTGGGCAACTAGAGCTGAACTTGACAAAAATTTCAAACATTGTAAATTTACAGATTTGAAAAATATGGATATACAAGGTGTTCCTTTCAGATTTCAAAGAATTGGTAAAAACCTTTTAATACACTTTACACCTCCTTGTCACGTTTTAATCGTAGGTGCATCTGGTACAGGTAAGACTGCGTGCTGGGTTGAACCATGTATGCAAATTTTATCCGAACTTAAAACTAAACCATCTTTCTTCGTTACTGACCCTAAAGGTGAAATTTACGGACACCACAGCTTAAAACTTCAAAACCAAGGATATGTGGTGCTTCAACTTGACTTAACACAACCTTATGCAAGTAAAAGATGGAATCCACTTGAAAACATTTATATTCAATGGCAAAAAAGACTTCATCTTGAAGAAGAAATTTTAAAACACACAAATGACCCTATCAAAAACTACCCTAACCTTTTAAAAGGTGGTGAAATTGATAATAATGAGTGGTATGAATTTATGGGAAAAGCATTCCCAACTCTTCGTGAAACACTCATTGAAGTTGACGTAGAAAAACAAAAAATTAAAGACGATTGTATGGAAAG
>JAFTUZ010000042.1 GCA_017466005.1 Clostridia bacterium
GGTGGTATAGATAGCCCTGTTGCGGGGTATTTTATGGCAAGACGTGGTATGACAGTAGAGGCAATACATTTTCATAGTTTTCCTTATACAAGTTTACTTGCTAAAGAAAAGGTTATAAGATTGGCAAATCAAATGAGTGAATATTGTGGAAATATTAAACTTAATATTATTTCTTTTACAAAAGTACAAGAAGCAATAAACAGAAATTGTGATAAAGACCATATGGTTGTGCTTATGCGTAGAATTATGATGCGTATTGCAGAACGTTTGGCAATTAAAAGAGATGCTCATGCTATAATTACTGGTGAAAGTTTGGGGCAAGTTGCAAGTCAGACTTTGGAAAGTATAAACGCAACTAATGCGGTAGTTGATATGCCAGTGTTTAGGCCATTAATAGGGCTTGATAAAATTGATATTATGAAAGTTTCTCAAAAAATAAATACTTACGAAATTTCTATTGAGCCGTATGAAGATTGTTGTACAGTTTTCTTACCTAAAAATCCTGTAACAAAACCAAAAATAGAAAAAGTTCTTAAAGAAGAATCTAAATTAGATATTGAACAACTTGTTCAAGAAGCACTAGAAAGTGATGAGATAATTGAAATATAAAAATAAAAAGTGGGTTATATAGTTTTATAATCCACTTTTTTATTAAAATTAAATAATTAAGTAAAATAGGCTATAATTTAACTTAATTATGCGCAAAAACATAGTATTATGTAATTGCATAGTATATTAATAGAACCAATTTTTCCTTATTTTTTGAACATTATTAGATAAATTATTTTTGTGTAAATAAAATTTTAATTCGTTACTTTTACTGCTAATATCACTATTTTTATATTTCGCTACAATATAAAATGTGTCAAAATTGTATTCGCTATTATCATAATTATAAGTAGAAATATTTTCTTCTGTTGTATAAATTAGTTTTTCAAATCTAGCATTTTTGCCATAAATTTCATAAAAAACCAGTGGCTGATTTTCCCAAGTTAAGGATATTTGATTTTCTTTAAGTTTACCTTTTAAAACAGGGGGGGGTAATTGTATATAGTTATCAGCAACTGTTGTGGGAGCATACTTTTTATTAAAAATTTCTTCTACTATATATCTTTTAGGTAACTTATCAGATGCTAATAATAGTTTATTATTTGATTTTAATTCTATGTTATCCAAAGCAACTTTTGTTATATTTTCGGGTGTTATAAATTCGGTTTGGTTAGGTAATTGATTTAAGGCAATTTTACAAAAACTTGCCCCTAAATTTCCACCATTTTGAGTTTGCGAAAGGTTGTTATTGGGGTTTCCGCTAGTATTTCCAACCCAAGAACACACAGTATAATTATTAGAGTAAGCAACACACCACGCATCTGTGTTGGTATTATTACCAGAGCCAGCGGTACCTGTTTTTACAGCCCAATTAGTATAGTTTGATAACTTTTTTGCTGTACCAATTGTTTTTGTATCTTGTAATACATCGTTTATTAAATATGCTGTTTCTGAGCTAAAAACCTGTGATGTTTCTTTATTATGCTCATATAAAACTAAACCATTTTTGTTTTCTATACGCTTAATAAACGAAATTTTGCTAAATTCTCCATTA
>JAFTUZ010000043.1 GCA_017466005.1 Clostridia bacterium
GCAAATATACAATCTAAAAAAGTGGCATTAACAACAGAATTTGAAATCACATTATTTCAAGCAATAATAAAAGGCGAGCATATGGATTGGTGTGTGCAGAAATGTACTGAATTAGGTGTTACAAAAATAGTGCCTTTTGTAAGTAATTTTACAACAGTAAAACAAAGTGATAACAAACAAGAAAGGTTAATGCGTGTTGCCATAGAGGCTTGTAAGCAAAGCGGTAGGGCGGTTGTGCCAGAAATAACGGCAATACTAACTTTTAATCAAGTGCTTGCACAGTTAAAAGAATATGAACAAATAATTGTTGCCTTTGAGCAAGAAACTGCACCAGCCAAAGATGTTATCAGTAAACTTACTAAAACAAAAAAAGTTGCTTTAATTGTGGGAAGTGAAGGCGGTTTTTCTAAAAATGAAGTAGAGCAATTTATAAAACTTGGTGCAAAATCTATTTGTATGGGTAAAAACATTTTACGTGCCGAAACCGCAAGTGTTGCATTATTAAGTGCTGTTTTATATGAATTAGGAGAATGGAAAAATGAAAAATAATCAAAAAAAAGTTGCTTTTTTAACATTGGGTTGTAAAGTAAACCAGTTTGAAGCAGATAGTGTTGCAAAGCAATTAGAAGAAAATGGATTTATAGTTGAAAGCGAAATAACCAATGATTGTGACTATGTTATTTTATCTACCTGTGCAGTAACCAACGAGGCAGAAAGAAAATCACGCCAAATGATTGCTAAAATTAACAAATTGGCACCTAATGCTAAAATTTTAGTTTGTGGTTGTGCAAGTCAAAACGAAGCCAAAAACTTTGAAGGTAAACCAAATGTAACAGTGGTTATAGGAACAAGTAGCAAACATTTATTGCCATTAATTATGGAAGAATCGGGTGCTTTTGTTGTAGAACCACCTTTAGATTGGGAAGAAATGAGTGCACCTATTAAACATAGAACAAGGGCTTATGTAAAAGTGCAAGATGGGTGTAATAATTTTTGTTCTTATTGCCTTATTCCGTATGTAAGGGGAAGAAGTAGAAGTAGACCTTTAGAGCCTATTGTTATAGAGTGTTTTAATTTGGCAAAACATAGCAAAGAAATTGTTTTAACTGGTATTAATATTTCTGCTTGGGGGCTAGATATTAAAAAAGATATGATAGACCTTTTAAGTTCACTTTCTACTATAAACGCGCGTATTCGTATAAGTTCTATGGAAATGAATATAGTTACACCAGCCTTAATTGAAACAATTAAAAAAATGACAAACTTTTGCGAGCATTTTCATTTAAGTATGCAAAGTGGTTGTGATAAAACTTTAAAAGAAATGAATCGCCATTATACATCTTCAGAATTTTTAGAAAAAGTAAAATTATTAAGAGATGCTTTTCCTAATTGTAATATAACTACCGATTTAATTGTAGGTTTCCCTGGCGAAACTGATGAAGATTTTGAAAATACATTAGAAACTATAAAACAAGCAAAATTTGGCTTTATTCATATTTTCCCATATTCAAGAAGAGAAGGTACAGTTGCATCTAAAAAACCTATGGTAGATGCAGAAGTTGTTAAACAACGTGTTGAAAAGGTTACACAATTACGCAATAAATTAGAAAAAGAATTTTTACAACAACAAGTTGGAACTATTCAAGAATTACTTTGCGAACAAGAAAAAGATGGCTATTTGGTTGGTCATACCAGAAATTTTACAAAAGTATATATAGATAAATCACAATTAAAGCCAGATGATTTGGTTGTTGTTCGTATAGAAAAATTATTTGAAGATGGGGTTTTTGCTCAAGTTATAGAAAAGGTGGATTAATTTATTAATGACTAAACAAGAATTTATAAGCAAATTAGATGATTTGGAACTTATTACATTGCTAGTAGAAGAGATTAAAGAAATTGATGATGAAAATATAGCCAAACAAAAATTTAATGAAACAAGTAAATTGTTTATTGATGGTTATAAAGAATTAAAACAATATTTGCAAGATAATGCGGATGAAACTTTGAATGAAAGATTTAATAATTTATATATAGTTCAAAATGAAATTAATAAATTAAATGAATATTTTCGCTCTGAAAAAGTTTGGAAGGTAATAAAAAATAATCAAACCATATTAAAAAGTGGTAGATTATCTCTTACAAGTATTATTGATAATGAAAATAATGTTAATTTTGAAATCATAGATGACTTTTTTAAAATAGGTGACATTAATTATTTAAAAGAAGATGATGTTGCTACTTGTAATTTAAAAATAGAAAATAGATTTTTAAATAGTGCTTTAAGTATGAAAGCGGTTAAAATTATTTTAGATTATTTATTTAGCAGTAAAGTTAATAGAATAATTTTCAATTTACCAACACTAGATAAAGTTGTTGCAGATAACTATTTAAAATTTTTAAAATTACAAGATAAAGGCTATGAAGTAAATATTAAAAGTAATTTAAACTGTTTTACTTTTGAAATAAATAAAAAAGGAGAATAAAATGGAAAATTGTGTTTTTTGTAAAATCATTAAAGGGGAATTACCTTCTACTAAAAGGTATGAAGATGAAGATTTTATTATTATAGATAATATTAATCCTTTGGCAAAATTTTCTTATTTAGCAATACCTAAAAATCATTATGGCTTATTAAAACAAGCAACCACCGAAGATTCACAAGTTCTTGGAAAAATATTGAAAAAGATACCAGAACTAGAAGCGGAATTAAATTTGAAAGATGGTTATAGATTGATAGTGAATCAGGGTGAAAATGGTGGGCAAGAAATTGCACACTTGCATATTCATATTTTAAGTGGAGAAAAATTGGGTTGGCCTAATGGTATAAAACCTGATAATAAATAAATATTTTTGCTTTAATAAAAGCATTTATGCCGGCTATTGCTTAAATAGTTGGCATTAATTTTTAAAAAAGTGGTTGACTTTTTGTTGATATAGGCGTATAATAATATAAACTAAAAACGAAGGTGGTGAGAAATATGACAATGGTAGTTGTTGGCAAAGACGAAACACTTGACAGTGCTTTGAAACGTTTTAAACGTAAATGTCAAAAAGATGGCATTATTGGCGACCTTCGCAAACGTGAAGCTTACGAAAAACCAAGTATTAAACGTAAAAAGAAAGCCGAAGCAGCAAGAAAACGTAATAGAAAATAATTAAAATAGGGTGTTAAAACACTCTATTTTTTATTTTATATATTATTAGATTAAAATAAAAAAGAGCATAAAAACAAAGTTGTAAAATTCACAGCAAATATTAATACTAAAACTAAATTTTAAATTTAAACCAATATAAATTTAAATAAAAATTCTACAATTTTTTTAATACTGTGCAAAAGCATAATATCAATTTTTACGCATACTTAAGTGTTAAAATTCAGTTGTGTTAAATTTTAAGTAAAATATACTAAATTGCTATTGATTTAATAAAATGTTTGCTTTTTTTACTAATTTATGGTAAAATTATTTACTAATAAATTTTATATATCTTAAATGGTAATTTTGAATTATTTGGTTACTTTAAAAGCGAGGAATTAATGTTAGCGAAAATTAAAAGTTTGGGACTTGATGGTATTAAAGGATATGAAGTTAGGGTAGAGGTGGATATAAACTCTGGTTTGCCTAAGTTTGAAACCGTTGGTTTACCTGATGCTGCCATAAAAGAAAGTAAAGAACGTATTAGAAGTGCTATAAAAAACTCTAACCTACAATTTCCTCTTACCAAAATAACAGTTAACCTTGCACCTGCCGACACTAAAAAAGAAGGACCTATTTATGATTTACCAATAGCGGTGGCTTTATTAGTTTGTGTGGGCGAAATAAAAAACGATAACATAAATGATTATACTTTTATAGGTGAACTTTCTTTAGATGGTTCAATTTGCCATATAAACGGTGTTTTGCCAGCACTTATTACTGCTAGAAGTTTGGGGCATAAAAAAGTTGTTGTTCCTTACGAGAATAAAGTTGAAGCAAGTTTTATAGATGGTTTAGATGTTTATGCGGTAAAATCATTATCAGAATTAGTTGCATTTTTAAATGGTGCAGAAGATTTAAAGCCTATTGAAAAACAAAATTTTGATAGCATAAAACAAAATCATATAACACAAAACGATTTTTGTTATGTTAAAGGTCAAGCTTGTGCAAAGCGTGCTATGGAAATTGCTGCTGCTGGTGGACATAATATGCTAATGATTGGGCCTCCGGGTGCTGGTAAAACTATGCTTGCAAGGTGTTTGCCAACAATTTTACCAGATTTAACATTTGAAGAAGCGTTGGAAGTTACAAAAATTCATAGTATTGCAGGTGTGTTAGACTCAAAAGAAGGTATTGTTTTAGAAAGGCCATTTCGTTCACCACATCACACATCTACAAAAATAGCCTTAACTGGTGGTGGGGCAAAAGCAAAACCAGGTGAAATTAGTTTATCTCATAATGGCGTACTGTTTTTAGATGAATTGCCAGAATATAACAGACAAACTATTGAAACATTAAGACAACCACTAGAAGATGGTATAATTAGTATTTCTAGAATTCAATCTACTGTGGAATATCCCGCATCTTTTATGTTGATTGCTAGTATGAACCCATGCCCATGTGGGCATTATGGTAGTAAAACTCATGAATGCAGATGTACACCAACACAAATTCATAAATATTTAGATAAATTAAGTGGCCCACTTATGGATAGAATTGATTTACACGTAGAAGTAGATAATGTTACATATCAGGAATTAACTTCAGATAGTCAGCTAGAAGAAAGTAGTGAAACAATAAAAAAACGTGTAAATAATGCACGAGAAGCGCAACTTAAAAGGTTAAGCAACAGTGGGCATTATTGTAATGCTAAATTAACAACTCAAGAAATTCGTAAATATTGTGCTTTGGATAAAGATTGCGAACAATTAATAAGCGATGCTTTTGAAACATTGCAGTTATCTGCAAGGGCATATAACAGAATTTTGAAAGTTGCTAGAACTATAGCAGATTTAGAAAATAGTGAAACTATAACCTTGCTTCATTTAGCAGAAGCAATTAGTTATCGTTCTCTTGATAAAAAATATTGGTTTTAGGAGTTGATTTGAAACACACTTACATATTATTTGCTTTAGCAAAATTAACTTGGAAAAAGCAATTTGATATTTTGCAAGAATATGGTTCTTCTGATAGAGTTTTTGAGCAAGCAAAAGATGGTGTAAATTTTAAAAACTTAACATCAGAAGAAAACGAGGCAATACAAGAAATATTAAATACAAATATGATTGAAACGCATATTAAGGGGTTAGAAAAATTAAATATTAAAATTATTTGCATTGAAGATGAAGAGTATCCTGAAAATCTTAAAAATATTTATGACCCTCCAATGATGTTATATTGCAAAGGTGATATTAGTTTATTAAAAGAAGATTGTTTGGCTGTAGTTGGTGCCAGGGTTGGTACACGTTATGGTATGGAACAAACAACAAAGTTTGCCAAAGATTTTAGTAAAGCGGGTTTTTGTGTTGTTAGTGGTCTTGCAGAAGGAACAGATGGCCACGCACATCGTGCCGTGCTTGAAGTTGAAGGTAAAACAATTGCAGTTATGGCGGGCGGGTTAAATACTGTTTATCCTGCTATTCATACAGAATTGTTTGAGCAAATTGCCAATAAAGGTTTATTGATAAGCGAAAACTTACCAAATTATAAGCCTAAAGGATATAATTTTATTCAAAGAAATAGGATTATTGCAGGTTTATCGTTAGGTGTTTTCGTGCCAGAGGCAAGCACAAAAAGTGGTAGTTTGCATACCGTAGAGTTTGCAATAGAAAATGGGCGAGAAGTTTTTGCTTTGCCAGGTCCTGTTGATAGCAGAGCAAGTAGCGGAACAAATCATTTAATTAAAAACTTACAAGCACATTGTGCAACCGAACCTAAAGATGTTATTTCTCGTTTTCCAAATCATAAATTAAAACAAGAAAAAGTAACAAAACAAGTTGTGCAATTAAATATGTATGAGCAATTAGTTATAAACTGTGTGGCTAATCAAGACACGCATTTTGACGAAATAGCGAAAAAAACGCAGATGGATACAAAAAGTTTAAATAGTTTATTGACAACTCTTTCAATTCGTGGTTTAATTAAAAGGTTATCAGGAAATTATTTTCGTGGTGTAGATAAATAAAATATTAGTATATTAAATAGAAATATAGGTTTTGATAGAAAAGGAAGTATTTGAATGAAATTAGTAGTTATAGAAGGTTTAGGAAAGAAAGAAACAATTCAAAAATATTTAGGTAGTGGATATGAAGTTTTGGCTACAAAAGGGCATATAAGAGATTTGCCTGTAAAAACATTAGCCATAGATTTTCAAAACAATTTTGCACCAAAATATGAATTGATGC
This sequence comes from Clostridia bacterium, assembly GCA_017466005.1. The sequence continues at coordinate 6,383 of JAFTUZ010000043.1, forward strand.
CAGATAAAAAAGATATTATAAAAAACTTAAAAAGTAAAGCAGAAAAAGCGGAAGAAGTTTTACTTGCAACCGACCCGGACCGTGAGGGGGAAGCCATTAGTTGGCATGTTGCAAATATTTTAGATTTGGATTGTAATAAAAATATTCGTATAGAGTTTAACGAAATATCAAAAACAGCAGTGCAAAAAGCATTGCAAAATCCACGTCCTATAAATCAAGATTTAGTTGATGCACAGCAAGCACGACGTGTGCTAGACCGTATTGTGGGTTATAAAATTTCACCTATTATTAGTAAAAAAATAAAACCAAAATTAAGTGCTGGGCGTGTGCAGTCGGTTGCCTTAAAATTGGTTGTGGACCGTGAAAGAGAAATAGAAAACTTTAAACCAGAAGAATACTGGACAATAACAGCATCTGTTGAAAAACCAGAAGAAAAGCCAGTACCTTTTAATGCTGTATTGTTCTCTAAAAATGGCGAGAAATATAAAGTTGGTAGTGAAAAAGAAAAAGATGAAGTTTTGGCAAATGTTGACAATGCTAATTTTGTGGTTAAAAACGTTAAAAAAAGCGTTACCAAAACTCATGCTCCGGCACCATATATTACAAGTACCTTACAACAAGATGCTTTAAATAAATTAGGTATGAGCCTTAAAAAAACCAGTGCGGCATCACAAAACTTATATGAAGGTGTAGAAGTTCAGGGTGAAGGCAAAATAGCGTTAATAACATATATCAGAACCGACTCTGTGCGTGTTTCTCCAGAAGCGCAAGCAATGGCTAAACAATACATTTTAGATAATTATGGCGAAAAATATGTTCCAGAAAAGCCAAATAACTATAAATCTAAAAAAAGTGCACAAGATGCCCACGAAGCCATAAGACCAATTAATTTAAATATAAAACCTAGCGATGTTAAAAGTAGTTTATCTCCAGATAATTATAAATTATATAAATTAATTTACGAACGCTTTTTGGCTAGTCAGATGAGCGAGGCTTTGTATAATTCTGTTGCTATTGAAATAGATGCAAATGGTTATGGGTTTAAAGCAACTGGGCGTACAATGCTTTTTGCTGGATATACACAAATTTATCAAGAATATGTGTCAAAAGAGAATGAAAAAGATGAGCATCCAGACCAAGATTTGTTGCCAGAACTTAATGAAGGCGATTTATTAAAGAAAAATGGTATTAAAACCGAACAAAAGTTTACTAGACCACCTTCTAGATTTACCGAAGCAAGTTTGGTAAAAACTATGGAAGAAAAGGGTATTGGAAGACCAGCAACCTATACACCTACAATTACTTTAATAGAATCTAGAGGCTATACCGAAAAAGATGGTAAGCAAATAAAGCCAACACAACTTGGTTGTATAGTGTGTGATACTTTGGTTAAATATTTTACCGATATTATGGATGTTAAATTTACTGCCGAAATGGAAGATAGTCTAGATGAGATTGCTGAAGGTAAAAAGGTTTGGCAAAACTTGGTTGCAAATTTCTACGAAGATTTAAGACCAAAACTAGAAGCTGCTAGTGGCGACCCAGACAGGGTGGAAATGCCTATTGAAGAAACAGATATTAAATGTGAAAAATGTGGCGCATTTATGGTGGTAAGGCATGGTAAGTTTGGTAAATTCCTTGCTTGCCCTAATTTCCCAGAATGTAAAAATATTAAAAATATAGATGTTGTTGTGGGCAAATGCCCTAAATGTGGTAAGGATATATTGGAACGACATAGTAAAACTGGCAAAGTATTTTATGGTTGCTCTGGTTATCCAGAATGTGATTTTATTTGTTGGGATTTACCTACCGAAGATAAATGCCCACAATGTGGCGGTATGATGCTTAAAAAAGTTGGACAATCTAATATAAAATACTATTGTCATAATTGTAATCATACTAAATATGCCCCAAAAGAAGAAGCAAAAGTAGAAAATGCAGAAACTAAAGAACAAACAATAAAGGAATAATATGAAAGAAGTTATAGTTATAGGTGCAGGGCTTGCTGGGTGCGAGTGTGCACTACAACTTGCTAGTCATGGTGTAAAGGTTTTATTATATGAGCAAAAACCTAAAAAATTTTCACCAGCACATACAAACAAAAATTTTTGTGAATTAGTTTGTAGTAATACTTTAAAAAGCAACTCGCTAGATTATGCAACTGGTCTTTTAAAAGCAGAACTTAAAGAACTTAATAGTCCGGTGCTTGAATGTGCGTATAAATGCCGTGTACCTGCTGGGGACGCATTGGCGGTTGATAGAAATCAATTTGCAGAAATGGTAACCAATTTAATAAGAACAAATGAAAATATTACCGTAATAGAAGAAGAAGTTAAAACTATACCTTTAGATAAACCGGTTGTAGTAGCTTCTGGTCCGCTTACTAGTGACGAACTTGCAGAAGATATTAAAAAACTAACTGGCGATGGATTTTATTTTTATGATGCTTTAGCACCTATTGTAGAGCTTGATAGTATAGACCTATCTAAAACATTCACTGCAGATAGATGGAATGATGAAGATGGTAGCCATATAAACTGTGTTATGAATAAAGAAGAATACACAACTTTTTGGCAAGCCTTAACAACGGCTGAACGTGTGCCTTTAAAAAATTTTGAAACCGAAAAAGTTTTTGAAGGTTGTTTGCCGGTAGAAGTTATGGCCAAACGAGATTTTGATGCATTAAGGTTTGGGCCAATGAAAGGTAAAGGGTTTAAATTAAACGATGGCACTACACCTTATGCTGTATTACAATTAAGGCAGGAAAGTGTTAATGGTAATTTATATAATCTTGTAGGTTGCCAAACAAATTTAACTTATCCAGAGCAACGAAGAGTTTTTTCGTTAATTCCTGCACTTAAAAATGTGCAATTTGCAAGATATGGTGCTATGCATAGAAATAGTTATATAAATGCTCCTAAAACACTAACTAGCCGTTTTTGTTTGAAAAATTATAAAAACGTGTTCTTTGCTGGGCAAATAAGTGGTGTTGAAGGATATTTAGAAAGCATAGCATCTGGTAGTTTGTGTGCTATATATATGTGGCAATACTTAAATTCGGGGGCAGAATTTGCACTACCTGCAACAACAGCGCTGGGCGCTTTGGGCAACTATCTTGTTTGTGCTAGTGAAATAAATTTTCAGCCTATGCATATTACTTGGGGTATTTTAAGCCCAATAAATGCATCTAAAGATGAAAAGAAAAAAGCACTTGTAGAACGTGCTTTGAGTGATATAAAAAAAATAAAGGAGCAAATATGGAAATAATGAGAGGAACAACCATTGTTGGTGTAAGACGTAATGGTAAAACAGTTATTGGTGGCGATAGTCAGGCACAACTTGGTGAACATTTTATAATTAAAGATTCTGTTATTAAAGTAAGAAGAATTTATGATGGAAAAGTTTTGGTTGGATTTGCTGGTAAAGTTTCAGATGCTTTTGCTTTTTTTAGAGAAATAGAAAATGCTTTGCAAAAATTTTCTGGTAACTTGCAACGTGCAGTTGTAGAGGTTGGTAGTAGTTGGCAAAACCCAAAAGCATCAATTCGTCAATTAGAAGCACAACTTATTGTTGCAAATGCAACACAAATGTATCTTTTAACTGGTGATGGTAATGTTATAGAGCCAGAAGACGGAATTATGTCTATAGGCTCGGGTAGTTATTTTGCTCTTTCTGCAGCAAAAGCATTAATAGATAACACTAAATTAAGTGCAAAAGAAATAGTAGAAAAAAGTTTGCTAATAGCAAGCCACTACTGTCCACACACAAATGACCACTTGGTAATTGAGGAGGTTGAATAATATGGAGCAAATGACACCTAAACAAATTGTTACAGAACTTGATAAATATATTGTAGGTCAAGACGAAGCAAAACGTGCTGTTGCTGTTGCTTTAAGAAATCGTTATCGCAGAAGCAAGTTAAGTGAAGATTTGCGTGAAGAAATAACACCTAAAAATATTATTATGAAAGGTCCAACCGGTGTTGGTAAAACCGAAATAGCAAGAAGATTGGCAAAATTAGTTCGCGCACCTTTTGTAAAAGTAGAAGCAACCAAATATACAGAAGTTGGTTATGTTGGTCGTGATGTTGAAAGTATGATACGTGACCTTGTTGAAACTTCAATCAGATTGGTTAAAGATGAAAAATTTGAACAAGTAAAACAACAGGCTACTGCTAATGCTAATATTAAAATTCGTGATTTAATGTATGCTAAAAGTAAGTTGGTAAAAAGTGAAGAACCTGAAAATTATAAAGAAATTCTTTTAAAAGAAATTGAAGATGGTAAGCATGACGAAGAAATAATTGAAATGGAAATTGTAGATACTCCAAAAATTGAAATTATGGGGGGATTGCCAGATTCAAACCTTAGTGATATGTTTAGTGGTTTTTTGCCTAAACGTAAAAAGACAAGAAAAATTAGTGTGAAATTAGCAAGAAAACACATTATAAACGAAGAAAGTTCTAAATTAATAGATATGGATGCTGTTAATGAAGAGGGTGTAAGACGTGCCGAGCAAGAAGGAATTATTTTTATTGATGAAATAGATAAAATTGCAATTGCACGTGGCCACGGTAACGGCCCAGATGTTTCTCGTGAAGGTGTGCAAAGAGATATACTACCTTTTGTAGAAGGCTGTAATGTAAGTACTAAATACGGAACCATAAGAACCGATTATATCTTATTTATAGCAGCTGGTGCATTCCACTTGGCAAAAGTAGAAGATTTAATACCAGAATTGCAAGGTAGATTTCCAATAAGGGTAGAACTTAAAAATTTATCTCAAAAAGATTTTTTAAAAATATTAACTCAACCTAAAAATGCTATAACAAAACAACATATAGAATTGTTAAAAGTTGATAATATAAATTTATCTTTTGATGAAGATGCTTTAAAAGAAATAGCCAGAATAGCAGAACTTGAAAATGTAAGCAAAGAAAACATAGGTGCTAGAAGACTATATACAATATTAGAATATTTATTAGAAGAAATAAGTTTTGAAGCAAGTGGTCAGCACCCTATGACTGATGTGGTGGTTACTAAAGAGTTTGTTTTGCGTGTATTAGAGCCAACACTTAAAGAACATGACCTTTCTAGATATATAATTTAGTTAAAAAGGAAAAATTATGGAATATAAAAAGCCAAAAGGCACAAGAGATATTTTGCCAACTGATATAGCAAAATGGCAAAGAATGGAAAACAGTGCAAAGCAATTTGCAAAGTTATATAACTGTAAAGAAATAAGAACACCTGTGTTTGAAGATGCTAAACTTTTTTTACGTAGTGTAGGAGAAGGTACAGATATAGTATCTAAAGAAATGTATATATTTAAAGATAAGGCAGAAAGAGAACTTGCGTTACGCCCGGAAGGTACAGCAGGGGTTGTTCGTGCTTTTGTAGAAAACGGATTGTTTAATATGCCGCTACCTTTAAAGTTGTATTATA
>JAFTUZ010000044.1 GCA_017466005.1 Clostridia bacterium
ACAAATTTTATGATTTAGTATTATTTGATTTTCTAAATCAATCTTTCTACTTGCAGAGCCATAACGGTTTTTACCATCATAAATATTCATAATCTTATCAACATTTTTATTTATTTGTTTTTTATCTTCATTTGTTAACCCTAACAAAGGCAAAGCCTTAAGCAAATCTACTTGATTTAAAAACATTAATGAATCTAATTTATTACCATCAGCTACATTTGATTTATTTTTTTCTTTACTTTTTATTTCAAATTTATCAATTTTCGCTTTTAATTTATTTGATTCTTTATTTAAAAAATCTATACTATCATTATATTCTTTTAAACGTGTTTCATAATATATTTTTACACCAGAATCTTTAACAACACCTAAATAAACTTTAGAGGCATTATTAAAAAATGTTATCATATTTTGCATTTTTTCAAGTTTAGTTTTATATTCCTCAAGTTCTAATATATTATATAAAGCTTTTTTACTATTTTTTTTATTTTTCATATTTTACCCCAAAATAATTTTTAAATCACAATTAAGTATATCATATTTAAAATTTTTGTCAATATTTACATAAAAACTTATAATACCGTTATAAAAAACAAAAGAATAGATAGTTATCTATTCTTTAAAATTTATTTTATTAAACTTTCTGCCGTCATTTCTTTAGGTTTTGGCAAATTCATAATATCTAAAACAGTAGGAGCAAAAACATCCAAACCAAATTTTCCTTTTTTAAGTTTAACACCTTTATCAGAAATAATAAATGGCACAGGATTTAAAGTATGACTTGTAGCGTAAACAGATTTTTCTCTTACATCTTCCACATTACCGTGGTCAGCAACAATAACACACGTGTAACCCATTTTTTGAGCACTATAAACAACAGATTCTAAAGCTTTATCTAACACTTCTAAAGTTTGAACACAAGCTTTAAAATTTCCGGTATGCCCCACCATATCACAGTTAGAAAAATTTATTAAAACAAAATCATACACGCCCTTACAAATTTCTGAAACAGCAATTTTTGAAATCTCTTCCGCTTTCATTTGTGGATAATCTGCAAAACTATCTACATTTTCACTTTCTACCAAAATTCTTGATTCTTTTTTATAAGGTTTTTCTATACCACCATTAAAGTAGTATGTTACGTGTGCATATTTGGTTGTTTCTGCAAGTTTTAACTGTTTAAAATCTTGTTCACTTAAATATTTTGATAATGTAAGTGTTGGGTGCTCTGGTTTAAACGCAACTTCTATTTTACCAAGTTTTTTATCATACTCACACATAGAAGTAAAATAAAGTTTTGGCAATTTTCTATTAAAAGGTAAAAAAACTTTATCGGTAAAAGCAGTGGCTATTTGACGCATACGGTCGGGTCTGAAATTAAAGAAAATAATCTCATCATTTTTTTCCAAACCATTATATTCGTTTATTACATAAGGTGGAATATATTCATCACTAGTTTCTTTTTTATACTCTATCTCAAACACATCCGCATAAGATTTTACTTTTTCGCCTTTTCCTTTTGCAATTAAATTAAACGCTTTTTCTGTTCTGGTAAACCTTTCTTCTCTATCCATTGCATAAAATCTACCACAAACGGTTACAATTTCTCCTAAATTCAACTTATTTATTTCGTTTTGTAAATCGTTAATAAAATCTTTTCCAGAATCCGGAGGAGTATCACGGCCGTCTGTTATGCAATGAATTTTTACAGAATTAACTTCATTTTGTTTTGCCATTTTTAAAAGTTCAAATAAGTGCTGAATAGAACTATGTACACCACCAGCTGAAACCAAACCAATGAAATGCACAGAAGAATTATGTTTTTTTGCACGTTTAAAAGCATTTAATAATGCTGGATTTTGATAAAAACTTTTATCTTCAATTGATTTATTTATACGCATCAAATCTTGATACAAGCACCTTCCTGCACCTAAATTTAAATGTCCTACTTCACTGTTTCCCATTTGACCTTTTGGTAAACCAACATATTCTTCACTTGCATAAATTTGAGTATTTGGAAATTCTTTTAAAAGTTTTTGAAAAAAAGGCATTTTTGCTTGTTTTACAGGATTACCTTCTTCTATATTTGAAATTCCTAAACCATCTAATATAATGCCCACAACAGGCTTGCTAGCTTTCATAATATCTCCTTATATATTTCTTCCAATATTAGTAAATTTTACAGCATCAAGGCTTGCACCACCAACCAACGCACCATCTACTATTGGGTTATGGATTAATTCGTTAGCATTCTCATCAGTTACGCTACCACCATATAACACTTTTATTTTACTGCCCGTTTCGCCTAAAAGTTTAACTAACTCTTTTTTAATATACTCTATAATGTTGTTTATGGTTTTACTATCTGCTGTTTTACCTGTTCCTATTGCCCATACAGGTTCATAAGCAATTATTAATTTTTTTAAACTACTTGCTTCAATATTTTTTAACGCTTTTTCTAATTGCTTTTTTAAAACCTTTTTAGTTTCTTTGGCTTCATATTGCTGTAAAGTTTCGCCAATACAAAGCATAGGTGTTATGTTGTTTTGCACTAACTGCTTAATTTTTAAATTAACATCTTCATCAGTTTCAAAAAACTTTGTTCTTCTTTCGCTATGCCCTACAAGGCAAAAATCTATGCCTAAATCTTTAAGCATAGATGCAGAAATATCGCCAGTAAATGCACCTTTTTCATAAGCAGAACAATTTTGTGCACCAATTAAACAGTTTTTACGTAATTTTTTACTTACTTTTTCTAAATATACATACGGAACAGCAATACCAAACTTTACATTACTAACTTTTTGTTTTTTAAAAATTTTTATATACTCATCACAACTTTTACTATTGTGATTCATTTTCCAGTTTCCAAAAATAAACTTCATTTTAAACCTCTTCGTGTTTTACACCAATCACATCCAACCCAGGAAGTGAAGCACCTTCTAGGAATTTTAATGAAGCACCACCACCGGTTGATACGTGGCTAACATCCATTTCAAAACCTAATTTTTCTATTGCACTTGCACTATCACCACCACCAACAATGGTTACAGAGTTTTTACCACAGTTTGCCATAGCCTGAGCAATACCTGCAGTGCCTTCTGCAAATTTTTGGAATTCAAACACACCCATAGGCCCATTCCAGAACACTGTTTTTGCACGAGTAATAATTTTTGAATATAGTTTTACTGTTTTAGGACCTATATCCATACCAATATCATTCTTTTTAAATTCTTTTGAAGTAATTATTTTAGTATTAGCAGCAAAGTTAAATTCATCAGCCACCACATGGTCTATTGGCAACAACACTTCTGTTCCACATTTTTCTGCCTTTTCTAACAATAATTTAGCAAACTGAATTTTATCTTCTTCATAAGTAGAACTTCCAACATCATAACCTTTGGCCTTCATAAACGTATAAGCCATAGCACCACCTATAAGCAAAGAATCGGCATGTGCAATCATATTGCTTAAAAGTGCTATTTTATCTTTTACTTTAGAACCACCAACAACTACAACAAATGGGCGTTTTGGGTTTTCCATAACTTCACTAAACATTTCCAACTCACGTTCTACCAAAAAGCCAATACAACTTGGTAAAAATTCGGTTATACGTGCAGTGCTGGCATGAGCACGGTGCATAGAACCAAACGCATCGTTACAATAAATATCAGCAACTGCTGCCAATTTTTTTGCAAACTCTACAGAGTTTTCTTCTTCACCAGGGTCAAAACGTAAATTTTCTAGCATTATAATATCACCATCGTCCATTCCCCTAATAAGTTTGTGTGTATCCACCCCAGCAATATCATGAGCCAACACTACTGGCAATTTTATTAATTGCCCCAATCTATCTGCAACAGCACGCAAAGATAATTCTGGAACAACTTTTCCTTCGGGTCTTCCCAAATGTGAGCATATAATAATTTTTGCTTTTTGACCTACAAGATACTGAAGTGTAGGAATACTTTCTCTTATTCTTTTATCGTTCGTTATAACACCATTAGAATTAAGTGGCACATTATAATCAACCCTTAATAAAACTCTTTTACCTTCTAATTTAAAATCTTCTATTGTTAATTTTTTTTGCATATTAAACCTCCATTAAACTTGTTTTTATTGCAATATTCATAAAGTCTGTTCCCAATTTACCAAACTCATACAACATATTTAAATAAATAGAATTATCTTGTTTTTTACAATCTGTTATGTCAAATAATTTGTGTTTCGCTTTTCCAATAAGTTTTGTACTTATATCTATTTCTTCA
>JAFTUZ010000045.1 GCA_017466005.1 Clostridia bacterium
AAAAAGATGTGCTAGAGTATTATCAAGATAAATTTAAATATATACATATAGATGAGTTTCAGGATACAAACGAAGTTCAGTATCAAATTTCTAAACTGCTTGCCGGGAAATGGGGAAATATAATGATTGTTGGTGATGAGGACCAATGCATTTATGGTTGGCGTGGTGCAAATATAGATAATATTGCAAATTTCGGGCGAGATTTTCCTAATTGCAAGGTGTTTAAGTTAGAGCAAAATTACAGGTCAACAAAGAAGATTTTATCTGTTGCCAATATGGTTATAAAAAATAATGACCAAAGGATTGATAAAACTTTGTGGACAGAAAACGAAGAGGGAACAGATGTAAAATTTATGTGTGCGCCTTCCGACCATAAAGAGGCTGAATTTGTTGTTAGAACTATTGCTGATTATGTTAGAAATAAAGGTTATTCATACAGCGATTTTGCTATACTTTTAAGGTTAAATGCTACTTCAAGATTGTTTGAAAGTTATCTTAATAACGCAGGTATTCCTTATAAAGTATTAGGTGGCTTTAAATTCTTTGAAAGAGCCGAAATTAAAGGGATTATTGCATATTTAAGGGCTGTTGTAAATCCTTTTGACAACGAAAGTGTTACAAGAATAATAAACTTTCCAAAACGTGGGATTGGTGACTCTACGGTAGATAAACTTAAAGAAATTGCTCAAGATAGAAACTTGCTTGAAGTTATTTTACATTTAGATTTATATCCGCAAATTAGTGGTGCTACTAAAACAAAATTAGAAGGTTTTGCAACACTTTATAAAGATTTACAAAGTAAAAAAGATTTACCACTTAACGAGTTTGTAGAGTATTTAATAGAACGTGCAGGCTTTAATACAGCGTTTGAAAGTGGCAGTGAAGAAGATATAGCAAGAAAACTTAATGTTGGTGAATATTTAGATAGTGTGGCAGAGTTTGTAAAAGCAAACCCAGATTTTACTATTTCAGACTATTTGCAATCTATAACTTTAACAAGTGATATAGATAATTTAACTGATGATAATAATGTGCTTATTAGTACAGTTCATGCGGTTAAAGGTCTTGAATTTCCTATTGTGTTTATTGTAGCGTTAGAAGAAAGTTTGTTTCCAATTGTTCGCAAAGGTGGCGAAAAAGAATCAGATATAGAAGAAGAGCGTAGGCTTATGTATGTTGCAACCACAAGAGCAGAAGAAGAGTTGTTTTTATCTTGTGCTACACGTAGGTTTTTATATAATGATGAGAAATTTAATGCACCAAGTAGATTTTTAAAAGAAATGGGATTTGCGCCAGAAAAACAAATGTTGGGGACAGGATTTAGTTCTGGTTTAAATAGTAGTTATCAAGGTAACAATTTTAACAGCACTAGTAAACCAGCAAATAGTATGTCTTCATTTATGCAAAATAAAATAAATCAACAAAAGAAAGATTTATCAGCATTTGTGGCTGGGGCAAAAGTTTTTCACCCAAGTTTTGGGATTGGGGTTATAACAGATGATTCTAAACTACAATCGCAACGCATGGTTACGGTTAATTTTGATATTGTGGGCAATAAAACATTATCGCTTGATTATGCGCCACTTCAAATTTGTAAATAAGAGGATTGAATGAAAAATTTAGATGAAAATATTAAAAAAGAAATAGAAGAACTTGTTGCTTTAGTTAACAAGTATAACTATCATTATCACGTTTTAGATAATCCTATTGTATCTGATAAGGATTATGATAAAGCGTATTATAAATTATTAGATTTAGAACAAAAAACGGGATATGTTTTAAAAGATTCTCCTACTCAACGTGTTGGTGATGCTGTTGCAAGTGGTTTGAAAAACATCAACATCAAGTGCAATTATATAGTTTAGATAAAGCACAAAGTTTTCCGGAATGAAAAGAGTGGTATGATAAAGTTATAAAAGATTTTCCTAAAACCACTTTTACATTAGAATACAAGTTTGATGGGTTAAGATTAAGTTTAATTTATGAAAATGGTTTTTTGATTAAGGCTGCTACACGTGGTAACGGATTAATTGGCGAAGATGTTACTGCTCAGGTAAAAACTATACGAAGTGTTCCTTTATCTATTCCATTTAAAAATAAACTTATAGTAGAAGGCGAAGGTATAATGCTTTTAAGCGAACTAGAAAAATATAATCAAAATTCTACTGATATACTTAAAAATGCAAGAAATGCCGTTGCTGGTTCTATAAGAAATTTAGACCCTAAAGTTACCGCTAGTAGAAAGTTGGATTTCTTTGCTTATGGTGTGCCTTATATAGAAAATAAAGAATTTAAAACGCATACCGAACTTAAAAACTTTTTAATAGAAAATAAATTTTTAGTAGATAACTTTTATGTGGTATCTGATGACTTTAATAAAATAACGCAAGAGATAGATTTAATAGATAAAAAACGTGAAGAATTAGATGTTTTAATTGACGGTATGGTTATTAAAGTTAATGAAATAGAAACAAGGCAACAACTTGGTTATACTATAAGATTTCCAAAATGGGCTATTGCATATAAATTTGAAGCACTAGAAGTTACAAGTATGGTGCGTAATGTTATTTGGCAAGTAGGAAGAACTGGTAAAATAACGCCACTTGCCGAATTAGACCCTGTGGAAATTGCTGGTGCTACTATTAAAAGAGCAACTTTAAATAACTGGGACGATATTGTTCGTAAAAAAGTTAAATTAAATAGTTTGGTGTTTTTAAGAAGAAGTAATGAGGTTATACCAGAAATTTTGGGACTAGCACAAGAATTTGAAGATTCTACACCTGTAATAAAACCAACAAAATGCCCTTGTTGTGGAACAGAGTTAGAAAATAGAGGGGTACATTTGTTTTGTCCTAACGAAACAAAATGTGAAGAGCAATTAAAAGAGCGTATTATCCATTTTTGTTCACGAAATGCTATGAATATAGAAGGTATAAGAGATAAAACAGTAGATTTATTTTTTAACACTTTAGGTGTAAATACTGTGGATAAATTATACGATTTAAAACAAGAGCAATTAGAACAATTAGATAAATTTAAAGATAAAAAAGCAAATAATATAATTACATCTATAGAAAAAAGTAAAAATGTTGATTTTTATAGATTTATTTTTGCGTTGGGGATTGCTAATGTAGGTATAAAAACGGCAAAAGACCTTGCAAAAAGATATGATAGTTTTGAAGAATTATCTAAAGCAAATATAGAAGAATTGCAGCAAATAGAAGATATTGGTGAAATAGTTGCTAAAAGTATAGTTGAGTTTTTCAATAATGAGTTTGAGCAAAATATATACCAAAGTTTATTTAATCATGGTGTAAAAATAAAATATAAAGATAAAACTAATGTTGGGGGCGGAAAACTTGCTGGAAAAATATTTGTTTTAACGGGAACATTGCCAACACTTTCAAGGCAAGAAGCAACAAAAATAATAGAAGATAATGGTGGTTCTGTTTCTTCATCTGTTTCTAAAAATACAAGTTTTGTGCTTTTAGGGGAAGATGCTGGCTCTAAATACGATAAGGCTGTTGCATTGGGGGTTGAAATTATAACCGAAGAGCAATTTATGGCTATGATAGAGTTGACAGAATAGCGTATTTGTGTTAATATAAAAATTATTAAAATACGGTATAAAACAGTAGTTTTTAAGCATTTTAATTAAATTTAAGTTTTTAATTTTATAAAGTTATAAATTAAAATTAATTACTATAAAAGGGTAGGAAATATGTCTAAAATAACATTAGATGATGCAAAAAAATTAGCAAAACTTTCAAGGTTGGAATTTACAGATGATGCTTTGAATGAATTTGTGAATGAATTTGAAAAAACATTGGAACAAGTAGATGCAATAAATAAAATTGATACAAGCGGTATTGATTTATATGAAGAAGCTTTGCTTGCAGACAGTCAGTTAAGAATTGATGAAATAAAACCAAGTTTTTCACAAGATGAAATTATTGCAAATGCTCCTGAAAGTAAAGATGGTGCGTTTGTTGTGCCTACAACAGTAGAATAAGGGGAACTAATATGAATTATCTTGATATGAATTTATGGCAAGTTCGTGAAGCTTTAGAAAAAGGTGAGATTACAAGTGAAAAGCTAACAGAACTTTGCTTTGAACAAATTGAAAAAACAAAAGATTTAA
>JAFTUZ010000046.1 GCA_017466005.1 Clostridia bacterium
GAAAAACGCAATAGCAGAGATTTAATTAAAGAAATAGTACAAAGCGAAATGCAAGACAAAGAAAAACTAACCACAACCGATATGCAAGGTACCGAAAAATGCTTGTTAAGATAAAACATAAAGCGTTTTTTATTTTTTCTCTTTACTTTTTAAACAAAATATATTATTATTTACACATTATGAAAAATATTCAAGGTTTAATTAGAAAAGCCATTCAGCAATATAATATGATAGAAGATGGCGATAAAATAGCAGTAGGACTTAGTGGTGGAAAAGATAGTCTTACCCTTTTAAAACATTTAAAAGAGTTGCAACGTTACTACCCTAAAAAATATGAACTATGTGCAATTGCGGTAGATATGTTTAATGGTAAAACAGATTATTCTAAAATTCAAGAATTTTGCAACCAACTGCAAGTAGAATTACATATTGTTCCAACCCAATTATACGAATTATTGTTTGAAGTTAGAAAAGAGCAAAATCCTTGTAGTTTATGCTCAAAAATAAGGCGTGGCACTTTGGTTAACACAGCAAAAGAACTTGGGTGCAACAAAGTTGCGTTAGGCCACCATGCTAACGATTTAATAGAAACTTTTTTCCTTTCTATGTTTTTTGAAGGTAGGTTATCTACATTCTCTCCTGTTACCTATTTAAGCAAATCACAAATCACAACCATACGCCCTATGATGCTTGTTTGGGAAAAAGATATAATTTCACAAAGCACTAATTTGCCAGTTTTATTCAACCCTTGCCCTGCCGATAAACACACTCAACGAGAAGAAATAAAAATAATTTTAGAAAAACTTGGAAAAGACATTCCTAAACTTGACCGCAATTTGTTAAATGCTATTATCAGCCCAGAAAGGTATCATTTATTTGATAAATACAATAAAGATAAGTAAAAACAGCATTGGCTGTTTTTTTGTTATATTGGGTTTGTATTAGTAACACACCGCATCTAACGTACAACTTGGGGGCGAAAGCCAAGTGCAAAAATTGCACTTGCCACCAACTTGCAAAGTTGGTGGCGCAAACCCTGTTTGCGCTTTCGCCCCCAAAAGACATTATAAGTATAAAACTTTGGTTATAATTTCAGCTTTCAACATAATTCAACAATATAAAGCATATTTTAAACTAATTATCTAACAAAATTATAGGTAATAATACAAATATCTTTTGGGGGATTTATGAAAGATGAACTTTGTGTTCAACTTGCACTATATTTAATAGAAAACAAAAGCACTGTAAGAAAAACCGCCCTTAACTTTAACATATCAAAATCAGCAGTTCATAATCAGTTAAGTAAAAATTTAAAAAAAGTAAATTTAAATTTATACATCAAAGTTCAAGAAATTTTTGAAATAAATAAACAAGAAAAGCATATACGTGGCGGTATTGCAACCCAAAACAAGTTTAAAAATATAAAAATTAAACAACAAAATTAACAAATATCTTTTCAAATAATTGTAAAATTACAAAAATCATTATATAATTTAACTATACTAAATAAAGTAGGATAATTTTATGGATTACAAAACAAAATACAATAAATGGCTTAACAGCAATCAACTTTCTAAAGAATTAAAACAAGAATTACAAAGTTTAAACGAACAACAAATTATAGATGTTTTTTATAAAAATATAGAATTTGGAACTGGCGGTATGCGTGGTGTTATGGGCGTGGGTACAAACCGTATAAATAGTATTATGATTAAAAAAGCCACCTTGGGTTATGCTAATTTTTTACTAAAAACAGATAAAGATGTTAAAGAAAAAGGTATAGTTATAGCACACGACAACCGAAAAAATGCACGACTTTTTACACTAACCACTGCAGGTGTGTTTGCAAGTATGGGAATTAAAACTTATATTTTCAACTCACTCAGACCTACCCCACTACTTTCTTTTGCTATAAGATATTTAAATTGTAGTGGTGGTGTAATAATAACAGCAAGCCACAACCCAAAACAATACAACGGTTACAAACTATACAATGCCGAAGGTTGTCAACTTGTAACCGAGCACACCAATAAAATTTTTGAAGAGATTGAAAAAATAGAAGACGAACTTAATATAAACTGCAACACAAATTCACCTTTAATTAAAATTTTAGATGATAGCGTAGATAAAGCATATGAAGAAATGGTTTTGAAAAATAGTTTAGATAAAAATATAGATACTTCTAACTTTAAAATTGTATTCTCCCCACAACACGGTGCTTCTTACGTTCCTATGATGAATGTTCTACAAAAACTTGGATACCAAGTTTATAATGTTAAAGAACAATCTTACCCTTCCGAAACTTTTGAAAACACAAAATCTCCAAACCCAGAAGAACAAGTTGCATATGAAAAAGCAATAGAATTAGGAAAAAGTGTTAATGCCGACCTTATGCTTACCACCGACCCAGACGGTGACCGAGTAGGAATTGTTATTTTAGATAAAAATAAACAACCCGTTTATTTTAACGGAAATCAAACCGCAGCACTTTTAATAGAATACATATTAAACTTTAAAAAACAAAATAATCTTTTAAAATTACCTTCTGTTATATATACAACAATTGTAACCTCACCACTTGGCGAAAAAATTGCAAAATCGTATGATGTGGATTGCGAAAAAACTTTAACTGGGTTTAAATATATCGGCGACAAAATAGAAAAAGCCCTTCAAAACAACGGACCTGAATTTATAATAGGTTATGAAGAATCTTACGGCTATTTAATAGATGCTAATGTGAGAGATAAAGACAGCATACAATCTGCCTTATTAATTGCCGAAATGACTTGTTATTACAAACAACAAAACTTAAACCTTTGCGATGCTTTAGAAAACATATATAAAAAATATGGCTATTATTGTGAAGGATTAAAATCTATTTATTTAGAAGGACAAAAAGGCGCAATTCAAATTGCTAAATTTATGGAAACTTTACGAAACTCACCTTACACAAATATTGCTAATGAAAAATTAATTGCCGTTGAAGATTATGTAACACTAGAAAGAAAAGAAAATGATAAAATAATAAAACTAGATATGGAACAATCTAATGTGCTACGCTTTATTTTAGAAGAGTACGGATTTGTAGCAATCCGCCCTTCTGGAACCGAACCAAAATGTAAATTCTATTTTTCTGTATTTGGTAAAACAAAAGAAGAAGCACAAGAAAAATTTGATAAAATAACAAATTTTATTATGAGCGATGCAGAAAGAATATTAAAAGAGTTAAATTAATTTTTTACAAACATCTGTTTTACGGATATTTTAAAAAGAAAAATTAAATAAAATAAACAGAATTATTGTTACTAAATATAATTTATTAAAAAATAAAAGCCTATAAACAAATAGGCTTTTATTTTATTTATAATATTAAATACAACTTTTAACCATTCCACCATCTACATTAAGCGCAACACCTGTAATGTAGTGTGCAGGTTCGCTTGTTAAAAACACAACAGCATTTGCAATTTCTTCTGCTTTTGCATATCTGCCCATAGGTATATTTGTTTTAGCAAACCAATCTATTGCAGATTTTTTATCCATACCAGTAGCAGCAGCCAATTGGTCACCCAATTGCCCTTCATCGTACCACAACGGAGTATCTACAGGACCAGGGCAAACAGCATTTACATTTACATTAAATGGTGCACAGTATGCAGAATAATCTTTTGTAATCATAATATCAGCAGCTTTTATAGTATCATAACTAATTAAACCACCTGGTTGTTTACCAAATATAGATGCAGTATTTACCACACTACCCCAACCATTCTTTTTAAAATATGGGATACATAAATTTGTTAAACGCACCGGTGCATACATCATAAGTTCTGCGTGTTGTCTAAAAATTTCTTCTGGGAATGTTTCCATATCCCCCATTTTTGCAGTACCTGCATTATTAACTAAAACATCTATTTTACCATAACATTTTGCAACATTATCAACAAATGTTTTACAAGCATTAGCATTAGTAATATCTACTTGTTCTATATAAACATCTACTCCTGCCAATTCTTTTTTAACCGCTTCAAGCCCTTTAAGGTTAATATCTGCAAGCGCCAACTTTGCCCCTTCTTGCGCATAAGCAACAGCAACCGCTTTACCAATACCAGATGCTGCACCTGTAATAATAACCACACGTCCTTTTAAGCCTAAATTCATAAATAAGTCCTCCTTGAATTTCATAAAATTAAGATTACTCTCAATCACTTTAAATTTAACATTTTATCACAAACAAGTCAAATAAATAAAAGTAGTTAAATATTAACAAAACAATTAATAATAAAACTTAAATACTTGAAATTTAACTTTTCCTATGCTACAATATAACAGTATTAATAATAAGGAAAAGGTGTATTATGAAATTTTGGAAAGAATTTAAAGCCTTTATTAGTAAGGGTAATATCATAGATTTAGCAGTCGCTGTTGTTATAGGTGCTGCATTCAACAAAATTGTTACAAGTTTAGTAAATGATATTATTATGCCACTTATAACTTGGGCTTTGGGTGCAAACAGCCTTGCAGGGCTTAGTGTTGTTTTAAAAGA
>JAFTUZ010000047.1 GCA_017466005.1 Clostridia bacterium
ATGGGTAAGATGTAATTAATGTTTTTTAAATTGGAATAGACAAGTGCTATTCTTTTATTTTTGCCAAAAAACAATTTATATATGTTAATTATTAGTTTGATTATTAAACTAATTTTTGTTATAATTTTTATTAAATTAAATAATAAGGAGAGAAATATGAAAGTTTTATTAATTAATGGTAGCCCACACGAAAAAGGTTGTACATACACAGTACTTTGTGAAGTTGCAGGCAGTTTAAATAAACAAGGTATTGAAACGGAAATTTTTTGGATAGGCAACAAGCCTATTAGTGGTTGTATTGGTTGTTATGCTTGCAGAAACTTAAATAAATGTGTTATAAACGATGTTGTTAACGAATGTGCGCAAAAACTAGCCGAAGCTGATGGCTTTGTATTTGGTAGCCCTGTGCATTATGCTAGTGCAAGTGGTGGTATGACAAGTTTTATGGATAGATTATTTTATTCAAATTCTGCAAACAACAATGCTTTTAAATTTAAACCTGGTGCTGTTGTTGCTGTGGCAAGGCGAGCGGGAAATACTGCAACATACGAACAACTTTTAAAATATATGGGGATTTCGTGTATGCCAATAATTTCTTCTAATTACTGGAATTTAGCGTTTGGTTCTACACCAGAACAAATTAAACAAGATTTAGAAGGTATGCAAACAATGCGTCAGTTAGGTGCTAATATGGCATTTTATTTAAAATGTATAAAAGCTGGTAAGGAAAGTGGCGTGGAATTACCAGAAATTGAACAAAAAATATTTACAAATTTTATTAGATAGTGATAATTATGAAACAAAAATTAAATATAGATAAACAATTAAAATTTAGGGGCAATGTTGTTAAAACGTTTATGACTAAATATAAATTAGGGCAGTTAAAATTTTATAGTAAAATTGTTAATTTATTATATAAAGGCAAAGCCAAAACTAAAAAATTTAATTATAGGCAAGAGTATATAAATAGGCAAGATGGTAGTAAATTAAGGATATGTATTTACACACCCAAACAGCCTAAAACTAATATGGTTGGGCTTTTGTGGATGCACGGTGGCGGTTATGCGGTGGGTAGCCCTGAAGTTGATATAGGTTTTTATAAAGAATTTATGAGTGTTTCTGATTGTGTGATTGTTGCACCAGACTATACATTATCTATAAAAAAGCCTTATCCTAGTGCGTTAGAAGATTGTTATTTGGCATTAACTTGGCTAAAAGATAATACAACTAATTTAAATATTAATGATAGCCAAATATTTATTGGTGGAGATTCGGCAGGTGGTGGGCTTTGTGCGGCACTTTCACTTTATGCCCGAGATAAAGCAGAAATTAACATTGCTTTTCAAATGCCAATATACCCAATGATAGATTGCCGAGAAACAAGTACATCTAAAAATAATGTTGCACCAGTTTGGAATACTAAAAATAATAAAATGGCTTGGCAGTTGTATTTAGGTAAGTTATGGGGAACAGAAAATGTGCCTAAATATGCTTCGCCATCACTGGAAACCGATTATAGTAATTTGCCAACAACACTTACTTATGTTGGTGACCTAGAACCTTTTTTAGATGAAA
This sequence comes from Clostridia bacterium, assembly GCA_017466005.1. The sequence goes on from JAFTUZ010000047.1 coordinate 1,576, forward strand.
CTAAAACTTATGTAGAAAATTTAAAAAAGGCTGGTGTAAAAGTTTTATTTGAGATTTATAACGGCTGTTATCATGGTTTTGATATTGTTTGCCTAAAAGCAAAAGTTAGCCAAAAAGCACGAAAATTTTTAAGAGATGGTTTTGTGTATGCAACGCAAAATTGTTTTAAAAATC
>JAFTUZ010000048.1 GCA_017466005.1 Clostridia bacterium
GCTACATAGTTCTGCTTTAATTATGCAAATGTGTTTCAGTTTTGCGTATATGCTTATACCATTAGTAATTATATTTAGTATTGTAACTTTATGTGTCGGCAATAAAAAAGAAGTAGAAGAAATATTATACGATGAAGAAATGGAACTTCAAAATAAAATTGATTACAATATAAGAATGATTTTGAAATTAACTCAAGATAGGGTGTTTACTTTTGAAGAAGCAAGGAAATTGATATTTGAGCAATTAAAATAAAACAAAAAATCTATTGGTTTTCAATAGATTTTTTTATTATGCAATGGTGTATTTTATGCAATATTTAATATTGTTAAATTGGTTTATAAAAGTATTATTTATATATAAAACATTGACAAAAGTGCTGAATATTGTTAAAATATACCTACTATTATTTTTACGGTTTAAATTAAGTGTATTTTGTTTAGCAAAATATATTTTTTATTTAAACTTATATTAAGGAGATTTTATGTTAGATAAAAAATACGATTTTAAAGAAAAAGAGCATAAATGTCAGAATATTTGTGAAGAAAAAGATGTTTATAAATTTAATTTAAACTCTGAAAAACCAAGTTATAAAATAGATACACCACCTCCAACTATTAGTGGTAAATTGCACACAGGGCATATGTTTAGTTATGTTCATATAGATGCAATTGCTAGATATAAAAGAATGAGTGGTTATAATGTATTTTTCCCATTAGGTTTTGATGATAATGGTTTGCCAACAGCAAGATATGTAGAAAAGAAATATAAAATTAAAGCCGACCGTATGGACAGAAACGAATTTATAGAACAATGTTTGAAAGAAACTGCAATTATGGAACCTGAATTTCATTCGTTCTTTAAATCTTTAGGGTTTAGTTGTGGCTTTAAAAAAACATATTCTAGTATAGAAAATGAAACCCAAAAAATTAGTCAATTAAGCTTTTTAGACCTTTACAAAAAAGGTGAAATTTATCGTAAAAAATCTGCAACTTTATGGTGTCCGGAATGTAAAACTGCTATTGCTCTTTCTGAACTTGAAAGTGAAGAAATTCCAAGTAAAATGAATTACATTTATTTTAAAGTTAAAGAAACAGGCGAAAATTTAGAAGTTATGACAACAAGGCCAGAACTTTTAAGTGCGTGCGTTTGTGTGTTTGTACACCCAGAAGATAAAAAGCGTGCAAATTTAGTTGGTAAAACTGCAATTTCTCCATACTACAATAAAGAAGTTCCTATTATTGCTAACCCAGATGTTTTAATAGATAAAGGAACTGGTGTTGTTATGTGCTGTACTTTTGGTGATGAGGCTGATATGCAATGGCAAAAAACCTACAACTTGCCAATTTTAGAAGCAATACTTCCTAACGGTACAATGAGCGAACTTGCTTTAGAATTTGCTGGCTTAAAAGTTAAAGAAGCTCGTGAGCAAATAATTGAAAAATTAAAAGAGTTAAAACTTTGCTATAAGCAAGAAGATACAGTTCACATTGTATCAACTCATGAACGTTGCCACCACGAAGTAGAAATTTTAACAAAGCCACAATGGTTTATTAAACTTTTAGACCATCAAAAAGAAATTTATGAAATGGGTGACAAGGTAGAATGGCGACCAGAAACAATGAAAAAGCGTTTTTTAAACTGGGTAGATGGTTTAAAATGGGATTGGTGTATTTCTAGACAAAATCCTTTTGGTGTAAGTTTTCCTGTTTGGTATTGTAAAAAATGTGGAAAAATTCATTTAGCAGATGAAAGTGAGTTGCCAGTTAATCCATTAAAAACGCAACCAAATGTTACTTGCGAATGTGGTTGCGGTGAATGGCTTCCTGAAGTTGATGTTATGGATACATGGGCTACAAGTTCGCTAACCCCACAAATTTGTATGAATATGGAAACAGGGTTTGGTTTGGATGGTTCTCATCTTCCTATGGATTTAAGGCCAAACGCACACGATAATATTAGAGTTTGGGACTTTTACACCATAGCAAAATCTTTACTTCACTTTGGAAAATTGCCATGGACAAATGTTATGATATCTGGCTTTGTGGTAGATGAAAAAGGTGATAAAATTAGTAAAAGTAAAGGTAATGAAAAAGAAACACCTGTTCAAATTGTTGCAAACCGTTCGGCAGATGTAACAAGATATTGGGCTTGTAATATGTCGCTTGGAAAAGATGGTGTGTTTTCACTTGATGAATTTACTAGTGGTGCAAAACTTGTTCAAAAAATTTGGAATGCTTCTAAATTTGTTTTAATGTTTAAAGAAGGTGCCCCTAAAACCCAACCAAAACTTTTGCCAATGGATAAATGGATTTTAGAATGTTTAAAAGAAACACAACACAATTTTGAAAACCAAATGGCAAAATATGAAATGGGTCTTGCTTTAAAAGAGGTAGAAAAACTTTTCTGGAATTTCTGTGATAACTATATAGAAATTGCAAAAAACCGTTTATACAAGCCAGAAATTTATGGAGAAGAAGCAAAACAAAGTGCACAATATGCAAGTTTGTTTGTGTTAAAAGAATTGTTAAAGATGTTTGCTTGTTATATGCCACACATAACAGAAGAAATTTATATGGATAGTTTTGCAAAAGAAGATGGCAACACATCTATTCATACATCAACATACAACAAACTTGAAGGCGATGTGGATAAACAATTACTTGAATCTGGTTTTGATGTTGTAGAAATTGTTTCTGCAATTCGTGGTGAAAAATCTAAAAATAATGTATCACTTAAAAACGCAGTAGAAAAATTGGTTGTTAAAGGATACTCTGATTTTGTAAAAGAAAACGAGCAAGATATAATTGCTGTTGGTAATGTTTTAAACATAGAATATCAAGATGGTGAAAAGGAAGTAAATGTTACTTTGGCACCAGCAGAAGAAAAATAAAAAAGTTCCCTTTAATTAAAGGGGCTTTTTTGGTCTATAAAACATAGTGTTTGCATACAATTTTGCAAGGGGGCAGATATGTTTTATAGCGAACTTGTAAAAAAACTTGGTATAGAAGAAACGGTAAGTTCTTTTTATAGTGTTAATTTTGCAAATACTGGTTTATCTATTCAGGGTAACGTAAAAATAATTTTGTTTAGTGCTACAAAAATAGTTTTAAAATATGGTAAACAAACTTTGTATATTTATGGCAATAATTTAAAACTTAACAACCTAAGCAAAACCGAAATTGGAATAAAAGGAACAATAATTTGTACAAGTTCGGTGGAGGTGAGTATTGGGCAAGATTAATTGGTATGGCAAAGTTACATTTGTAATAGAAGGTGCAAATTTTGTTTTACTTTTAAACGAATTAAACAAGCAAAATATACAAGTTTTTTCTGCCAACAGAATTAGTGCTACTAAATTAGAATTTTGCGTAAGTGGTAAATATGTTGCAAAGGTAGTTGCTTTACTTAAAGATAAATGTTATACTGTATTGCAAGAAAAAGGTTCGGGATTGGTTAAATTAACAAATTCTTTTACAGCTAGGTGGGGGATTTTGGTTGGTGGTTTAGTGGGCTTTTTTCTGTGTGTTTTTTCTACAATGTTTGTTTGGAATGTTAATGTTGTAGATGATAAAAGTTTGCTTTATAACAATATGTGTAAAGTGCTTGCCGAAAACGGAATGGGAAAAGGCTCGTTTTTACCTAGTTATGATTGTAATAAGGCAGAAATTTTGTTGCTTGAAAATATTGAAAACTTAAGTTTGGTTTCTGTTTCTACCAGGGGTGGTAGTTTGCTTATTAACTACACAACAAAAACTACAGCAACAGAAATAGAAGAAGATTTTCAGGTTAAAAACATTGTTGCAAAGCAAGATGCTGTTATTGCAAGTATAGTTGTTTCTAGTGGAACGGCACTGGTTAAAGAAGGCGATGTTGTAAAACAAGGTCAAATTTTAATTGCTGGCTATAAAGAAAATGAAGAAGGGGAAAAAGTAGAGTGTTTTGCTAGTGGTTATGTTAATGGTTATGTTTTTAAAAGCGTAACAACACAATTTCCGATAAATAAAATTGAATATGTAAGAACGGAAGAATTTGTTGTGCATAACAAACTTTATTTGGGCGATACTTTAATACACGAAATTATTCCACAACATAATTTTGAGCATTTTGAAACAGAGCAAACAGTTAGTTATATTTCAAATATTATTCCACTAAAACAAGAAACTACAAAAATTTATAAAACAGAAGGTGTGGAAGTTAGGCAAAGTTTTGAAGAGCAAAAACAAAACGTTATAGACCAAACAAGAATGCTTGCGTTAGAGCAATGTAATAACACAGATAATATAATAAACGAAAGTGTTGCTACAAACTTTGTTGCAGATATTTGGTTTGTAACTTACACAATAAAAATAAAGGAAAAAATAAGTTGAAAGTTACCATACAATTAATTAATCAAACAGAAGAAAATTTGTTAGATTGTAAAGATTTAAAAAAAATTGCCAAAAATGCCCTTTTGGTTTGTAATCAAAAAAAGGCAAAAGTTAGTTTGAGTGTATTTTATGTTAATGAAGATAAAATACAAGAGATTAATAAAGATTATAGAAATAAAGATAAGGCAACAGATGTTATTTCTTTTAGAATGATAGATAACCCTGATAATTTTGTTTTATGCAAAAAGAATTTTCCTGTGGATTGGGATTATGCAGATAAATGTCTTTATATTGGCGAAATTTTTATTTGTAAACAAGTGGCTGAAAAGCAAGCGGAAGAATGGAAGCATAGTTTGAACCGAGAAGTGGCAGAGTTATTTGCGCACGGAATGTTGCATCTTTTAGGGCACGACCACGAAGAAGAGCAGGAACGCCAAAAAATGAAAGAAAAAGAAGTTTTGATTTGCAAAAAGTTAGACAAATTTGTTTTGTGAGGTTATAATGGAAGAAACTGTTGTTCAAAAGTTAATTGAAAAAGCAAAAGATTGCGTACAAAATGCGTATTGTCCTTATTCAACATTGCCAGTAGGTGCGTGTGTGCTTACTCAAAACGGAATGTTGTTTGGTGGGTGTAATATAGAAAATGTGGCGTTTGAATGTTGCTGTGGTGCAAGTGAAGTTGCACTTTTAAAAGCGGTTAGTGAAGGTTGTACAAACATAACCGCACTTGCAATTTATTGTGAAGATGAAATGCCACTACCATCGGGTAAAGAAAGGCAGTTATTGCGTGAGTTTTCTAGTAGAGCAACAGTAATTTGTGCTAGCAAAACAGAAACATTACAGTTTGGTATAAACGAGTTATTGCCTTTTCCAAAAGAGCAATCAGATATATAGATTTAGGGGGCAAAAGCAACTTTCACTTGCGAAAGTTTAAACGCCCCGCCGGGGCGTTTTGCAAACCCTGTTTGCGCTTTTGCCCCCATACATAATAAAATAATCATACTTAAGGAGAAAATATGAGTTTTCGTTCAGGCTTTATAGCAGTTGTTGGTAAACCAAATGTAGGTAAATCTACTTTAATAAATGCTTTAATTGGTAAAAAAGTATCTATTGTTTCACCAAAACCACAAACAACCAGAAATAAAATTTTAGGTGTACTATCTACAAAAGAATATCAAGCAGTTTTTGTAGATACACCAGGCATACATAAATCTAAAACCGAACTTGACCAATATATGCAAAAAAATATAGATACCGCCACCCAAGATGTAGATTTGATAATTTATGTGATGGACGGTAGCCATAATTTTGCTGAAGATGACCTTGACACTTTAAAAAAATATTGCAATGGTAAAATTCCAGTTTTTGCTGTGGTAAATAAAATGGATTTAAGTTCGCCGGAAGCTGTTTTTCCAAGATTAAGTGTTTTAAATGATATAAAAGGTTTAGAGCAGATTTTTTGCATATCTGCACTTCAAAAAAAGAATTTAGAACCTTTGCTTAATGCTAGTTTGGAAAAATTGTCTGATAATGTTAAATATTTTCCAGATGACGTTATTACCGATAAAGGTATGGGGTTTACTATTGCCGAATTAGTGCGTGAAAAAATTTTGTGGCATATAAACGATGAAATCCCACACGGTGTTGGTGTTGTGGTAGAGCAAATAGTAAGTAATCCAAACACCGAAGTTATAACCGCCACAATATATTGTGAACGTGAGGGGCATAAAAGTATTATAATAGGTGCCAAAGGTGCAAAAATAAAAGAAATTGGACAAGAATGCAGACTTGCATTAGAAAAAATGCTTGATAAAAAAGTCAGCCTAGAGTTGTGGGTTAAAGTAAAAGCAAATTGGCGTAACCGAGAAGGCCTTTTAAGTGAAATAGGTTATGCAACAGAAGAAGAATAATTAAAAAATATTTGCACACTCTAATACAAAAGGAGTGTGTATGAATAAAAAACAAAAACAAGAATGGCAGGAAGAATTAGAATCTTTATGCTGGGCACGCTTTTGCGAAAC
>JAFTUZ010000049.1 GCA_017466005.1 Clostridia bacterium
GGTGTTGTTTTCCTGTTAAATAAGGAACCAATGGTTGCATACCAGCAGTTGTAAATAAAACAGTATTATCTGCAGGAATTAAAGATGCACCCTTAATTTGTTGGTGGTTTTTTTCATTCCAAAATTCGCACCACATACGCATAAGTTTTTTTGATGTTAATTGTTCCATAATATCCTCTTTTATAAAATTATAAACATATTGTATAACTTTTTTAAAACTTTTTCAATTATTTATTTAAAATTTTATAATAATTTTATACTTTTTTAACTTTTTTTAACTAAATTAACGTTTTTCATTAATTTAACATCATATTTTTTAGAAAATTTGAACTTTGAGTAAAAATAAAACGAAAATAATATAGAAAACACCACACCCAAAATTAAAATCCAGCCCAAAGAGTTTTGAACAGACATTAACTGAACCTCTGCAAAAGCATCAAAACCAACCAAATCAAGTGAAACACCAATTATAATTAACGCCACAACATTAGCAATTTTGTAAGCAAATGTTAAAAAAGATGTATAAGTTGCCGAACTAGAAACACTGCTTTTTTCTCTTTCTGCACCTATTAAGTCGGCATACATACTTATAGGCAACGAATATAATGCACCTGTTCCAAACCCGCAAATAAATAAAGAAATTGCCAGTAACCAAAAACTTACATTTAGCATAATAGAATTTTTATATAAAAAAATTATTGTAAAACATAAAATTCCTAACGCACTTATCCCTAAAGCTGTAAGCAATGCCTTTTTCTTATCATATTTTTTACTAAACCAACACCAAAACGCTTGCGAAATTATTGTTGCAAAAATTAAACACCCCATAAGTAATGTTATCTGACTAGTACGTAAATGAAATACATATTTAAACACGTGTAGCCCCACCCCAGTTAAAAACGCAGCACTTATTAAAGAAATTGAATACCCCAAAATAATTGAACGAAAATTTGGTTTTTTAAAAGTAGAAATAAAATTTTTAAAAATTACACTTATTTTTTGCTTTTTATCTTGTTTTTCGTGTTCATAAAGTGTTTTTAATTTAGGAATATATTTAAAAGTTCCCATAATACTAACAGCACAACAACAAACACAAATTATACTTGTACAAAATGCAAGCCCAACATAGTTTTCTGCATTATTAAGCCCACCAGTTACATCTGAAAACAACAAAGCCACTAATAATGTTGGAATTATTAACCCTATCAAAAAAAATACCGTTTTAAAACTTTGTATGCTTGTGCGTTCGTTATAATCATCAGATAGTTCCGTTCCAAGTGCCGTATATGGTGTTATAAACAATGTGTTACTTGTTTCTAATAAAATTAAACACCCCAGCAACCAAATAAATTTTGCCCCAACCGACATATCTGTTGGTGTTGACCAAAGCATTATATTAAAAATTATCATTCCTATACAGCCAATTATCATAAATCCGTGTCTTCTGCCAAATTTATCACTTCGTGTTTTATCACTAATAGCCCCCATTAATGGGTCGGTTAAAGCGTCCCACATTACGCTAATTGCCATAACCACCCCCATTAGCGAACCCGGCAAAGCCAAAACAGCAGTTCCAAAAAACATAATAAAATTATTTACCGTTTGTGAAACAATACCATACCCCGTATTACCAATACCATAAAATATTTTATCTGAAAAATTAACACTTTTAACCTTATTCATATCACCCCAAAACTTAATTAAAAATTTAATTTTTTAAATACAAATAATCTTTTTATAGTTATTCATTTAAAAAATAATTTAACCAAATTTTGCATACATTTTACAATTTTTACCAAAATAAAACAAAAAGGAGTTAAAAATGCAAAGTTTGCAACAAATTATACAAGACTATAAAAAAACTTTTCATGAAAGCGAAGATTTTATTACTCGCGAATTTATTGCATTTAAAAATGTAAATGCAGTTGTTATGTTTGTAGATGGTAGTGTTGATAAACAGTTTTTAATATCTGGTGTTATGCGTCCACTACAAAATGAAGAGCAACAACCCAACGGAAATATTGCAGATTTTGCTAGCGAAAATTTAGTTGGGTATGTGCAATCTAAAACCGAAACAGATAAACAAAAAATTGTAGAAGCACTTTTAAACGGTTTTTGCGTGGTTATGTTTGAAAATTGCAACACGGCAGTTTTGGCAGACAGTACAAAATGGATTGTTCGTATTCCATCAGAACCACCAACCAGTGCCGTTATGAACGGCCCACGTGAGGGCTTTATTGAAGACATTATTACAAACGCATCTCTTTTACGAAAAAGGCTTAAAAATCCCGACTTTATTATGAAAAAGTTAATAGTTGGAAAATACACCCAAACACAAGTACGTGTTTGTTATATAGAAAGCATTGCTAGCCCAAAAGTTGTAAAAATGGTTATTGATAAAATAAGTAAAATAGA
>JAFTUZ010000003.1 GCA_017466005.1 Clostridia bacterium
ATGGACAGAGTTAGGTAACATTAAAGGTGGTCAAGGTGAGCCGGGAGAGCCTGGTACACCTGCTGTGGCACCAACAGTAGAAATTAATGCAGATGGTTATTGGTGTGTTGATGGGGAATCTACTGGTGTTAAAGCAAAAGGAGATAATGGACAACCAGGTCACTCACCTGAAGTTACTATTGTTGATGGTTATTGGTATATAGATGGTGAAACAACAGGTGTTAAAGCAGAAGGTAAAGATGGTGCTACTTGGCTTTCAGGGGAGGGTGCTCCTACTACTCAAGGAAAGAGCGGAGATTTCTATCTCGACGAAACAACTTATGACATCTATAAAAACACAGCTGGCACTTGGGCAAAAATTGGAAATGTTAAGGGAAATCCTGGTAGTGCCGGACAATCTAATTATGTCTGGATTAAATATGCGGATAATATGCCAGATAACAATGATGATATGATAGATGTGGTAAATAATTATATTGGAGTTTATAATGGAACAAGTGCTACTGCTCCAACTGATTATACATTATATACTTGGTATAATATTAAAGGTGAAACTGGTGATACTCCACAATTAACAATTGATAATGATGGATTTATTGTTATAGATGGTGTTAAGACAAATGTTTGTTTGTATGAAAAAGAAGTAGAAAAAGAAATTTCATATAATTCAAACACGATTAATAATTATAATTATTCACTTGTGCAAGGTAATGCCTTAGGTAATATGCAAACCACAAGAATATGTCTTTCAATTAATTACAAATTCAAGGCAGGAACAACTTTTAAATTTGTTGGTAATGACGTAGATTATCAATGGGGTTGTGTTTGGTCGGAAGATATTGAGATTGATACAAATACTTTTTGCGACTCTGGATGGATTAATAGTTCCACACAGTCTGGTGAATTTGCCACAGAATCTACTATAGGTAATGGTTATTCTGTTTCTTATAATGCAGAAAACAAGACTGCAACACTTTTAAAAGATGGTTATTTGAGAATAAACTTTGCAAAATCTAGTACAAGTAGCACAATAAATACTACTGACCAAGATTTTGCAAATTACATTGAAATTAATGGTATTTACTATGGATTAACTGAAAAATTAAATATAGATGTAGAAGAACAACAAACGACAGTTGTAGATTATTTTGTAAATTCAGTTGCTCATAGAGGTTATTCAACTGATGCTCCAGAAAATACACTTTCTGCATATAGATTAGCAAAAGAAAAAGGTTTTAATACCGTTGAATGTGATGTTTCATTTACAAGCGATGGTGTTGGTGTTTTATTACATGATTCAACTATTGATAGAACATCTAATGGAACAGGAAATATTGCAGATATGACACTTGAGCAAGTTAGACAATATGATTTTGGTAGTTGGCAATCTTCAGAATATGCAGGAGAACAAATTCCAACATTTGAAGAATTTATTAAACTTTGCAAAAATTTATCTTTACATCCATATATAGAAATTAAAGATGGTGCAACACAAACAGAAGTAGAAAGTTTGGTAACAATGGTTGCTAGATATGGAATGATAGACGATGTTACTTGGATATCTTTTCAAAGTGATGCTTTAACTTATATAAAAAATAAAGATAATACAGCTAGATTAGGTTATTTAGTATCTACCATTACAGAATCTACAATTACTACAGCAAAAAGTTTAAAGACGGAACAAAATGAAGTATTTATTGATGCGAAAAACGAAAATCTAACTGAACAAGCTATAAATCTTTGTATTGCTGAATTAATACCATTAGAGGTATGGACAGTAAATGATATTGATACTATATTAAGTCTTGACCCTTATATTTCTGGTGTAACAAGTGATGACAAAGTTGCTGGAAAGATTTTATATGAAAACAATAAAAAATAAAACATATATCTAAATATCAAAAAAAGAGTGGAGAAAAATCCACTCTTTTTTAATATATAGTATAAAAGGCAAAAGTTTTTTAGCTTGCTTTTTTTCACTAGTTTTAGAAGTTTATGAATTTGATGAATTTTTTATAATTAATATTCATAAAAAACATATGTTGTAACTAAAAAATATGTTAAAAACATATAATTAATTTAATATTTTTATCTTATTTACGGATATTTTATAAAATAAATATTATTAAATGTTTGTATTGTTTTGGATTTATAATAATATTTTAACTTAAAAATTTTAAAAAATAAAATTTGCACTTAAAATTTAAGTTTAAGTTAATGTGTAAGTATAAATAAAAAAGCATTAGCTTATTTGCTAACGCTTTCAAGTTTGATTTTTTGGTCTTCTAGGAATAAAGCATCTAACATAGAATCTATATCTCCAAGCATAAATTCATTTATGTTGTATTGGGATAGACCTATACGGTGGTCGGTTACACGACCTTGTGGGAAATTGTATGTTCTAATTCTTTCACTACGGTCGCCAGTACCAACTTGTGCTTTTCTTTCTTGTGCGTGTTCGGCAATTGCTTTTTCTTCATAAAGGTCTTGTAATTTAGCTTTTAATATACGCATTGCTTTTTCACGGTTTTTAATCTGACTACGTTCGTCCTGACAAGTAACTACTATATTAGTAGGTAAGTGGGTGATACGAATAGCAGAGTCGGTGGTGTTTACACCTTGACCACCACAACCAGAACTACGGTATGTGTCTATTCTTAAATCTTTATCTAAAATTTCAAAGTTTACTTCTTCAACTTCTGGAAGAACTGCAACAGTTATTGTACTTGTGTGAACACGACCTTGTGATTCGGTTTCTGGTACACGCTGAACACGGTGAACACCACTTTCAAATTTTAAACGTTTATAAGAGCCTGCGCCAGTTATAACCATAACACCTTCACGAATTCCGCCAACTTCGGTGTCGTTGTATTTGGTAATTTGAACTTGCCAGCCTTGTTTTTCTGCGTATTTTTGATACATTCTAAACAATTCTGCACCAAACAAACTTGCTTCGTCACCACCAGCACCACTTCTAACTTCAACAATAACAGTATCACTATCATCTTTAGCATCTTTTGGCAAAAGGGCAATTTGAACTTCTTTATCTAACTCAACCATTTTTGCGGTTAAATTTTCAATTTCTTCGTTTGCCATAGCAATAATTTCGGCATCTGTTTCGTTTTCAAGTTCTTTTTTAGCATTTTCTAAACTTTTTTGTGTTGCTTTATATTTGTCATATAAAACAGCATATTCTTCAAGTTTGCTTTGTTCTTTAGAAAGTTTTTTCCATTGCTCTATATCTGCCATAGCATCTGGTTTAAAAGATTCTTGAACTAAAAAATCATATCTATCTTTATATGTTTTTAATTTTTCAATCATTTTAAAATCTCCTTCTTTTTAGCAACAATCATTCTTGGAAGGTTGCTGTAATCGTTAAAAACTTGTATGTTTTCAAAGTTTTTGCTTAAAATTTCTGGAACTGTTTTTTCTTGGTCATAACCAATTTCTAAAAAAAGTTGCCCATTTTTGTTTAAAAAATCGGGTGCTTTTAGTGCAATTTTTTTATAAAAATCTATCCCATCTATTCCGCCATCTAATGCAAGATGAGGCTCATATTCTTTTACAGATGATTGTAAAGATTTTATTTCATTACTTGCAATATATGGTGGGTTAGATACAATTATATCATACTTTTTGTTAACGTTATTAAATAAATCACTTTTTATAATGTTTATATTTGCATTATTAAGTTTTGCATTTTTAGTTATAACTTCTATTGCTTTATCACTAATTTCAACAGCATCTACTGTAAGGTTAAGAGATTTTGCTAAACTGATTGCAATACAACCACTACCGCTACATAAATCCAAAATTTTAGGTTTGTTTAAATTTTTTGCATAATTTATAACTTTTTCTACCAAAAGTTCTGTTTCAAAGCGGGGAATAAGAACGTTTTCATTAACAAAAAATGAATAATTAAAAAATTCTGCATTATTAATTACATATGCAAGAGGTTTACCCAAGTTTAATTCGTTGCATATGTTTATAATTTTGTTTTTTTCTTCTTCAGTTATTTTTGTTATTTCAATTAAATTTTTTTTATTTAATAACCAACAAATAGCCCAATTGATTTCTCGCTTGGGTATAGTATTATATTCTTTTATTAAATTATTGTAAAACTTTAAAAATTCCATATAATTCCACCTAAAGAGTAATAAAAAATAGACACCTTAAAAAGGCATCTATTTGGCGGAACTAGTCTAAGTTGTAACGCTTGTTGAATTTTTCAACACGACCAGCAGTATCAACCAATTTTTGTTTACCTGTGTAGTGAGGGTGGCATTTGCTGCAAATGTCTACCTTCATAACATCTTCTTTGTATGTTGAGTTTGTGTTAAATTTGTTACCACAAGCACATTCAACTACAACTGGGTGATAGTTTGGGTGTATATTACTTTTCATATTTTTCACCTCGCCAAATAGTATTTCATTCTAGAAATATTCTAACAATGTAAATTAATTATACACAAAAGCAAGCGTTAAGTCAAGGGTTTTTGTAAAATTTATTTATTTTTATATCAGTTTTAGTGAAGATTAAAATTTATAAATATACAAGTTTAAATTTATGGTTTTTGGGTGGTAATTTTAATATTTTAATGAAAGTTAAAAAATTAGTAAATAATGAAAAATTTTTTTAAAAAACTATTGACATTTAACTAGTTTTATATTACAATAATTATGTAAATACGGAAATACCGTAATTACATAAATACAATAAAGGGGTGAATTATGGAATTTGAAAACAAATTAGAATCTTTAGGCGAAAGATTGGAAAGATTGGAGCAAA